>JASEHB010000330.1 GCA_030018745.1 Desulfatibacillaceae bacterium
GCCTGCAAAGACCATGAGAAAGCTCATCAGAAGAAGCACAATGAGTATGGGCAGCAGCCAGTAGCGTTTGCGGTGCTTTGCAAACTCCCAGAACTCAACAGGCAGGGAGAGATTTTCCTCTTTTTCAGGCTTTTTGTCTGATGCTGGCAGGCGGTCTTTGTGATTCTCTTTCATCGTTTTTCCTTATTTGCCGGTTGCAAATCACCTTTTTAATAGCGCCGGGTGAAGCGGCTTTTTTCCTGGGCCGGGTTCTGGCGCGGCCTCCAGTAGCTTTGGGTTTTGGAATCCGGCCCGTATGGCAGAAGCGGCTTTTTGGGCCGCAAAAGGCGGCGTAAAAAGGCAAAGGGCGTTATAAGAAAAAAGTAGAGGACGGTCAGTATTATTGAGTTTACGACTTGTCCTGCCAAAAGGGCGATTGTCATCCAAAGCCGGTAAAGGGGCAGCATGGGGCCGGGCATAACTGCAATAAGCCCCATGATTGCTGCAAGGCTGCCAAAAAAGGGCAGGCCCCAGGCGCTGCCTCTGGCCAAAGCAAGTCCTGCTGCCGTGCCAAAAATCAAAAGCCCGGTAAGGCCAAAGGCAAAAACCTGTTTTTTTGTGGCGTCTTTGCCGGTATTGTCCATTCTCCCTCTTTTTTTCTTCCAAGCTGCAAGAGCCATTTTTTCCGGCTGCCAGCCAGCCTAATCTTCATCTTCCATGCAGGGCTGCTGCTCCTTTTCAAGCAGGCAGTCTTCCATAACCAGTATGTCAATGTTTGTCTGCATGAAGCAGCGGTAAGCATCCTGCGGGGTGCATACAATCGGCTCGCCCCGCACATTGAAGCTGGTGTTCACAAGAACCGGGCAGCCGGTGAGCCTTTCAAACCATTTTAAAACAGCGGCAAAATCCGGCTTGGTCTTATTGCTTACAGTCTGAACCCGTGCAGAGTAATCCAGGTGGGTTACAGCCGGAATGCTGCTTCTGGCTCTGGTGATTCGCTCCAAAAACGGGCTTTGTTCGTCATCACTGGCCGACAGGCGGTGAGCCTCCTTCACCTGGGCCGCAAGGAGCATGAATGGGCTTGGCCGATCCAGATCAAAGTAGTCGCCGACATTTTCTTCAAGCACGCATGGCGCAAACGGCCTGAAGGACTCACGGTTTTTTACAAGGGTGTTTAAAACCTCCTGCATATCCGGCGGTCTGGGGTCTGCAAGTATGCTTCTGGCCCCCAAGGCCCTGGGGCCAAACTCCATTGGCCCGCAAAAATATCCCACAATCTTTCCCTGGGCCAGATGCCAGGCAATGGATGCAGCCCTTGTGGCCGGTTCCAGCTTTTCAAATGGGTATCCGGCTGTTTCCAGAAAATCTGCAATGGAATCCTTGCAAAAGGCAGGCCCCAAAAAAGCGCCTTTCATAGAGTCTGTTTGTGCCGGGTTTTGCCGGGGCTTTTCCAGATACCTGTGCCACACGGCAAGGGCCGCGCCCAGAGCACCGCCTGCATCCCCGGCAGCAGGCTGTATCCATATATCTTCAAAGGGGGTCTGTTTTAAAATTTTGCTGTTTGCAACGCAGTTCAAAGCCACTCCCCCGGCAAGGCACAGGTTTTTCATGCGGGTCTTTTCATGAACAAAGCAGGCCATTTTTATGAGCGCCTCCTCGGTCACGGCCTGAATGCTTGCAGCCAGGTCCATCTCCCTTTGGGTTATGGGGGATTCCGGCTCTCTTGGCGACCCGCCGAAAAGCCTTGCAAAGCGCCTGCTGGTCATGGCCCTTGTTCCGGCAAAGGCAAAGTGGCTCATGTTAAGGCGTAAAGAGCCGTCCGGCTTTAAATCCACAAGCTCCTTTAATATGGTTTCCCTGTAAACGGGCCTGCCGTAAGGGGCAAGCCCCATTAGCTTGTACTCCCCGGAGTTGACCTTGAACCCGCAAAAACCAGTGAAGGCGCTGTAAAGAAGGCCAAGCGAATCCGGAAAGCAAAGTTCGGCTGCAAGCTCTATCCTGTTGCCTCTGCCCGTGCCCCAGGTTGCTGTGGCCCACTCGCCCACACCGTCCACCGTGAGAATTGCCGCCTCATCAAATGGCGATGGATAAAATGCGGAGGCTGCATGGGCCTCGTGATGCTCCGTGTAAAGGGTGATTCCCTGGTAGCCAAGCTTTTTCTTCAAGATTTTTGGCACATGAAGGTTCTGGACAAGCCATTTTGGCATGGCTTTTATCCACGCGCCCAAGCCCCTTGGGGCAAGGTGCAGGTGGGTGAGCAAAATCCGCTCGAAACTTAAAAGGGGCTTGTCGTAAAAAACCACGAAATCCAAATTTTCCGGCAAAAGGCCTTCCTTTTCAAGGCAAAAGCCAATGGCCTGGAGAGGGAAGGAAGAATCATGCTTCATTCTTGAGAAGCGCTCTTCCTGGGCCGCAGCCGCAATGTCCCCATCCCGCACAAGGCAGGCTGCGCTGTCATGGTAGAAGCATGATATCCCCAGGATGTTCAAGCCTTTTCCTCCAATGGTCTGCAAAGGCCTTCAAATGGGCTTATCTCAAAAAATAACGCATTTTCTGGAGCCTTAAAGCCCTGTTTTAAAGAAGCGGCTTGCCCCTTGCCTTGCTGCACAGCCTTAAAAAAAGCTCCTCATAGCGGGAGGCAATTGCAGGAAGGGCAAAATGCTCCATCACCCTTTGCCGGGCATCTGCCCCCATTGCATGGCGGGCATCCTGCTCCATGCCCAATACCTCAATCAAGGCATCCGCCAGTGCATCTGCATCCCCTGCTGGCACAACCTTTTGCTTTGGCCCCACAATAAAGGCGCTGTCTCCGGCATCGGTTACAACGCAGGGCAGGCCGCAGGCCATGCCCTCGCCAATGGAGTTGGAAAAGCCCTCTGTGAGCGATGAACTGACCAGAACATCAAAGGCATTGTAAATCCGGGCCATGTCGCTTCGTGGGCCGACAAGCAGGCAGGCCCTTTCAAGTGCGTGTTGCCTTATCAGCCCGGCAAGGGCTTCATTTTGAGGGGTCGCTCCTGTGCCGCACAAAAGAAACCTGGCATCAGGAATCTGCCTTACAACCTTTGCTGCTGCCTTCAGCAATATGGAATGCCCTTTGGAGGGGTCGAATCTGGCTGCCATGCCTGCCACAAGGTGATTTGGCAACAGGCCAAACTCGCTGCGGGCCTCATGGCGAAGGGCCATATTTGGAGCAAAGGCCTTTTGGTCAAACCCGTTTGGAATAAACTCCCATTGCCTGGGCTTGTAGCCAAGATTTTGGTGGGCCTTTTGCCCTGCCCGTGAGTTTACCACAACAGCATGGGGAATAAAGGAAAGCCTTGCAAGGGTTTTGACCACCCGGCCCGTGAGGGGCCTGTGCGCGGAAAAATCCAGGTCCGAGCAGCGGACATTCCAGATTAAGGGGACCTTTAAGTAAAGCGGGCGGCATATCGCACACAGAAGGTCCGCATGGTAAAGCCAGCTCATCACGGCATCCGGTTTAAAGGATCTCACAATGCTTGCCAGCCGCGTAAGGCCAAAAAGGTTTATTTTGCCCCTGGAGAGATTTAGCGACTGCACACTTATTCCCTGGTCCGCGATTTTTCCCCCCACCGGGCCAACTGGCAGAAGGCAGACAACGCTGCACAAAAAGCGCTCCCTGTTCATGGAGGCCAATAGCTTGGCAAGCATCACCTCTGCACCGCCCACATCCAGGCTGGTTATAATATGAAGTATACGAAGCGGCTTTGAATGTTTGGAGGAAGCGGCCTGCTGGCTCATGGCTGGCATTTCCCGACAAGGGCCGTAACCCTGGTTGAAGGAGAAGTTTTTTGCAAAGCAATTTCAGTCTGTTTATCTGCCATGCAAAAAATGGACGCCTGCTGCAACTTGCCGTCAAACGCAGGCAGGGCAGGCAGGCTTTTTAAAAGAGCGCCTTAAAAGAATTTTTTAGCACTTTCTTTTGCCATAAACAATAATCGGGGTTA
>JASEHB010000331.1 GCA_030018745.1 Desulfatibacillaceae bacterium
GCTTATCATGGGGGACAGGCTTGTGATTTTTTCGGAGCGGCCTGCAAGAATAGCCCTTTCCCGCAGGCTTGATTTCCCCCGGCCCAGGGATTTTGCGCGGAACATGGAGATGAACGAGCTTCGGGACGAGGTCTATCTCATGCTGGGTGTGCACCATGCCCTTTAATTTCGCCCAAAAAATGCGCCTGTCGGCCATGCCCGTGTGGATGCGGGTGGCTTTTGCCGCTCTTTTGTGGCTTGTGCTCATAAGCTTCCTGCACAACCGGCTCAATTTTGAAAGGTTTGACGGCCAGACGGTAAGAATTGGCTATATGCCTGTCATCACCAATCTGGCTGCACCCATGTTGGATTTTGCCAGCAAGGGCGGCGGGGCAATCCGCTTTGAGGCAATAAAGTTCTCATCCTTTGCAGACATGGCCGAGGCCCTGCGGAGCAGGCACATTCAGGCAGCCTTCATGATAGCCCCTCTTTCCATAACCCTGGCCCAAAGCGGCGAGGATGTAAGGGTGGTTTTAATAGGCGCCCGCCACGAAAGCACCCTTGTAACCCGCAAAAGCCTTATGGCCAGAGACATAAGCGATCTGGACCAAAAGACTGTTGCCGTGCCCATGCGCTTTTCCGGGCATAACCTGGCGCTGCTTGAGCTTGCAGAGAAGCTGGGCGATGCGGCAAAATTCAAAATTGTGGAGATGAACCCGCCGGACATGGCCGCTGCCCTGGCAACACAGACCCTTGACGCCTATTTTGTGGGCGAGCCTTTTGCAGCCCAGACGGTGAGGGCCGGGCAGTCCGAGGTGCTCATGCTGGTGGAGGAGGTCTGGCCGGGATTCATGTGCAACCTTGTGGTGGTGAGGGCCGATTTCCTTAAAAAGCGCCCGGAGGCTGCCAAGGCACTGGTCACCGGCGCGGCAAGGGCAAGCCTTTGGGCAGAAGCCAATATCGAGCAGGCAGCATCAATTCTGGCAAGATACTGGAACCAGTCGCCGGACCTTGTCCTCTATGCCCTTACAACCCCGCCCAACCGCATTGTTTACAATCAATTTGTTCCTGTTCAGGAGGAGATGCAGCACATGGCAGACCTCATGCAAAAACACGGCCTGGCTGCCTCAAGCGACATAGGCCTTCTTGTGGATGACAGCCTTGCAAGAAGCGCCGACCTTTCAGACATAACAGGAATTGAAAGCATATTATATTGATGCGCCGCCAGTCCGGTGCTCAAGGCGGGAGTCTTATGGCAAGGAAAGCAAACATTCTTCTGGTGGATGACTCCAAGCTGTTCAGGCAGGTTTTGAGAAAGATAGTGGAGTCGGAGCCGGGATTCACCGTGGCGGACGAGGCCATTGACGGCCGTCAGGCCATAGAGAGAATAACCCGGCAAAGGCCGGACATGGTTCTTCTGGATGTAAATATGCCTGTGATGGGCGGGCTTACCGCCTTGAAGCACATAATGGTAAAAAGCCCCTGTCCCACGGTCATGGTTTCCACCCTCACAAGGCCGGGCGCAAGGGTAACTTTTCAGGCGCTCCAGTGCGGGGCTGTGGACTTTATTGAAAAGCCCCAGAACTTGAGGGGCATAAGCCTTGCCGCCCAGAAGGGGGAGATTTTGCGCAAGCTGCGCATGGCTTGCAGCGTGCGCGTGGAAAGGCTGCGCTACTTCCGCGGGCCAAAGCCGGAAAACGGTAGTGCGAAAATCGGCGGGCCGCCCATGTTTGTTGCCGGGCTGGGAGCATCGGAAGGCGGTTACAGCTCGCTTCTGCGCATCATACCTGCCCTTTCGCCGGATATTCCGGCAGCCTTTGTGGCTGTGCTGCACGAGGAGCCTCAATATGTGAGCAGCTTTGCCGATTTTTTGAACGAGGCTTCGCCGCTGGGCGTAAAAATGGCCCAAAACGGGGATATTCTTCAGCAGGGCATGGTCTATCTTGTGCCGGGAAAAAATTATGCAAGCCTTGGCAAAAGCAGCCAGGGAGATTTTCTTTTTGTTGAGCCAAACCCTTTTCCCGACAGGCGCGGGGCCTTTAATATGCTGCTTTTTTCCCTTGCAGAGGCCATGGGCGAAAAAGCTCTTGGCATTGTGCTTTCCGGAGCCGGGGAGGACGGGGCTGAAGGAATGGGCGAAATAATCCGGCATGGCGGCAGGGCTGTTGTGGAGGACCCTGCCACCTGCCTTTTTGAGGAAATGCCAAAGGCCGCCCTGGAGCAAAAAGGAGTAAGCCTTGTTCTTCCGGCCCGGCAAATAGCATCCCAAATCAACAACAGCCTTGGCCGTTAAAAGGCTTCAAGGTTTGCAAAAAAAAAGCGGGTGAGCAAAGTGGACAACCAAAAGACAGCTTCAGATGAGGATTTGGCCCGGCAGCTTGATGAGGCCCGTGCTGAAAGGGACAGAATGCGAAAGCTTTTGTTCCAGAGCCAGCGCACGGAGTTTCTTGCAGGCTTTGCCGTTGGGCTTGTTCATGAATTCAACAATATCCTTGGCGTGATACTTGGCTATGCCGAGCTTGGGCAGGCCAAAACCCAAAATGATGAAGATCTTTCCGGCCTTTTTGCAGGCATTGAGGATGCTGCCCTGCGTGCAGGAGAGCTTGCAGGCCAGATAATGGTTGGCTCGGACCCGGAATCGGACAAAAAAAAGCTTCTGGACCCGGCCCTTGTGGCCAAGGGCATTGAAAAGCTCCTGGCAGCATCCCTGCCCAGCAACATAGATATTTTTGCCGACTTTTCCCCTGGCAGGGGCAGAATAAGTGTTGTTCCGGCAGCACTTCATCAGGCGTTGATGGATTTATGCATCTTTGCTTCCGGCAAGCTGGGCCTTTCCGGCGGCGCGCTTATTTTAAGAATCGGCCGGGTGGATTACACAATAAAAGATCCGCCGGACAAGGAAATGGCGCGGGATGAATATATTCAGATAAGCGTTGACTACCACTGCTCGCCACGGGCAGGAAACGGCTCCGACCAATTCGCCCTGGAGCTTATGGGCGCTGGGGCCAATGGAAAAAACGGCTCATCTGGCCTTGCCCTTGCAAAGCAGACAGCCAAGGCCCACAATGGTGCGCTCACCGTGGAAACTGACGGAGAAACCGGCGGCAGAATCTCGCTTTTTCTGCCCATTGCATCCGACAGGCCCAAACAGCGGCCCGGCCCTTTTGCCGACCTGCCCGGAGGAAGCGAAAGCCTTCTTATTGTGGATGATGAAATAAACCTTCTTATTCCCTGGAAGGCGGCCCTTACGGATATTGGTTACAAGGTGGCGACAGCCCAAAGCGGCAGGGCGGCCCTTCTCCTTTTTGCAGAAAACCCGGCTGGCTTTGATCTGGTGATTACAGACAGGACAATGCCCATAATGCCAGGCGAAAGGCTTGCCCGCGAGATACACAAAATCCGGCCCGACATACCCGTTATAATGTGCACCGGCCACAGCGGCAGCGTTACAGATGAAATGCTCAAAAAGCAGGGCCTGTCCGCCTGCCTGCATAAGCCTTTGAGGATGCAGAGTTTGGCGGTGACCATACGCAGAGTATTAGATAAACAATAAAGGGGCGGCCCCAGGAAGCCGTGGGCTGTGTTGCACATCGCATCAAGGCTCGGTCATGTACTAGCAGTACACTCCCTCGCCTCTCGCTCGTGCGCCTTGCCCACGGCTCCCTGGAACCGCCCCGTACTCCGAGCGTAGGTTGGGATAGAATCGTAGGTTGGGTGGTTCCGCGCGAAGCGCGGGTTCACCCAACAATTGGGATAGCGCAGCGTAGCCCAACAAATTGGGCCTTTTCCTTTTTTTCGTGCCGTTGGGCACTTGGCTTTGCCGGGCAGCGCAAGCCCATAACATCCCTCGCACATTGCAAACAACCCTGTTGACCGGGTTTTCTGCCCCTGCACAGGGGAGTGCGCCGCCCTTTTGGCCTTTTGGCCGGTGCTGCGGTAACAGCTTTTTTTTTCAGGAATG
>JASEHB010000332.1 GCA_030018745.1 Desulfatibacillaceae bacterium
GCGCTTCAATATCTGAAAATTCCTGCTCCTTTGCTCTGAACGCAGGCGTTTTGCATTTCCGGCGGATGCCGGGCAAAAAAGTTTGAACAGGCAAAAAAATCCTGGCACAAAAAACGGCAACCTTGACAAAATCAGTCCTTTTGTGTTTGTTTTTAGGCTCATGTCGGCCCCAAACCTTTTTTGCCGCGGGCCTGTAAGGCTGTTCCCATAAGTCCTTCTCGGATTGCAGCCCCGGCAAGCGGGGCATTTTCTGCACCCAAACTTCAGCGGGAATTTTCTATGATAGAGGCAAGAGGTCTCACCCGTTTTTTTGGCGCAAACAAGGTTGTGGATGCTGTTTCTTTTACCGTGGAAAAGGGCGAGGTGCTAGGGTTTTTAGGCCCCAACGGCGCGGGAAAGTCCACCACCATGCGTATGCTCATGGGCTATCTGCCTGCAAATGAGGGCGCAGCCTTTATTGACGGCCATGATGTTGCCCAAAGCGGCCTGGCAGCCCGGCGCAAGGTTGGCTATCTGCCTGAAAGCGCCCCGGTTTACCCGGAAATGACCGTGAGGCATTTTTTGAGCTTTGTGGCCAGGGTGCGGGGCTTTTCCGGGGCAAGGCTTCAAAATGCCGTGGAAAAAACCCTTGACCGCTGCTTTCTGGACGGCGTTCATCACCAGACTGTTGGCACCCTTTCCAAGGGCTACAAGCAAAGGGTCTGCTTTGCCCAGGCAATTCTGCACGATCCGCCCTATCTTATAATGGATGAGCCGACAGACGGCCTTGACCCCAACCAGAAGCACGAGGTCCGCACCATGATAAGGAACATGGGCAGGGAAAAGGCCATCATCCTTTCCACCCACATTCTTGAGGAGGTGGAAGCTGTCTGCACAAGGGCGGTCATCATAGCAAAAGGCCGCATAGTGGCAGATGACACGCCTGAAGGGCTGCGCGCCCTTTCCTCTCTGCATGGCGCGGTAACGGTCACGGTTTCAGGCGCAGAAAAGGAAATGGCCAGGCAAATTCTTTCCCGGCTCAACAGCTCCCAGAGGGTGGAAGTTCTCTCAAGCACAGCGGCAAGGGATGTTCTGCGGGTGTATCCGGCCCAGGGCAAAACCCTTAACACGGCCTCGCTGGTGAGCGCCCTTTCGGGTGCTGCCGTAACAGTGGAGGCCATTGTCACCGAGCAGGGCCGCCTGGACGAGGTGTTCCGCGAAATCACAAACCCGGGCCAGTCCCGCGCAGCTTAAAAGCCAAGGCATAACAGTCTCTTATACAACAAATTTTTGCGAGGTTTAATGGACACAAGCGTTTTTAGAAATGTGCGGGCGGTAATGGGCCGCGAACTGGCCGCCTACTTCGGCTCGCCCATTGCCTATGTGTTTATTGTCATTTTTCTTATGCTCACAGGCTTTTTCACCTTTTCTGTGAGCCGCTTTTACGAGGCGGGCCAGGCGGATCTCCGGGGCTTTTTCGAGTGGCATCCCTGGATCTTTCTTTTCCTGGTTTCATCGGTCGCCATGCGCCTTTGGGCTGATGAGCGCAAAACCGGCACAATAGAGCTTCTTTTAACCCTGCCCCTTACCATGACCCAGGTGATATTAGCCAAGTTTCTGGCTGCCTGGGCCTTTGTGGCCGTAGCCATTGTGCTCACCTTCCCCATGGTGCTTTCAGCCCTCTACCTGGGCGAGCCGGATGGAGGAGCAATCGCCGTTGGCTTCGTGGGCAGCTTCCTGCTTTCCGGGGCCTACCTTGCTGTGGGGTCCATGACAAGCGCGCTCACCAAGAACCAGGTCATTGCCTTCATCCTTTCTGTTGTCATAGGCCTTTTTCTGGTGATGGCCGGGTGGCCGCCCGTAACAGATGTGCTTTCCGGCTGGGCGCCCCGCTGGGCTGTGGATGTTGTGGCCGGATTTTCCGTGATGACCCACTTTGCAAGCATCCAAAGGGGCGTGCTGGATTTGAGGGACCTCTTTTATTTTGTTTCACTCATCTTTTTTGCGCTCTTTGCAACCGGCGTGATTTTGCACAGCCGCCGGGGAGCATGAGGGCAAGGGCATTAAAAAAATTGCCCCTTAAACGGGCAAACAGGTAAATTTTTTCAAGGAGAACAACCCCATGAGCGCTTTTGCTCAAATGGTCAAAAACAGCCTTTTTTCCTTTACCGGGCTTGTGGTGCTTCTGGCGGTGCTCATTCTGGCCAATGTGCTGCTTTCCTTTGCAAGCGTCAGGCTGGATGCCACGGAGGATAAAATCTACTCCCTTTCCCCTGGCACAAAAACCATACTCCAAAACCTTGAGCAGCCTGTAACCTTCAAGGTTTTTTACAGCGCCAGCGACCCAATGCTTCCATTGCAGATAAAGGCCTATGCAAGAAGATTCATCGAGTTTCTGGAGGAGTACGAGCGCCTTGCCGGCGGCAAGATAACCATAGAGCGCTATGACCCAAAGCCGGATTCAGATGAGGAGCAGTGGGCCAACAAGTATGGCATTGAGGCCCGCACCAGCGGGGCAGGGGACAGGGTTTATCTTGGAGTTGTGGGAGCAAGCGCGGAAAGGGAGGAGGTTCTGCCCTTCATGGACCCAAGCCGCGAGCGCCTGTTGGAGTACGACATAACCCGCATGGTTGTTAACCTGGGCCAGACACAAAAAAAGGTCATAGGCATAATAAGCTCCCTGCCGGTTTTCGGCCCGCCCGCCCAGCCGGGGATGCCCCAGGCAGCCGAAGATGCCTGGTTCTTCATTCAGGAGCTTAAAAAGCTCTACGAGGTTAAAGACCTTTCGCCCAATGCCAACACAATACCCGAAGAAATTGATCTGCTTTTTGTCTATTATCCCAAATTTTTAGGGCCGATGACCCCCTATGCCATTGACCAGTACCTTTTGAGCGGCAGAAACGCCATCATCTATCTTGACCCCATGTGCCTTTCAGACCCGGCTGCCGAGTACGGAGGCTCCATGCGCAATCTCCAGAGCATTGCCCTGGATGAGGCCCTTGCAAAATGGGGCTTTTTCATGGACCCGGGCATGGCTGTGGCTGATATGGATCAGCCCACCCGTGTGCGCAACCGCTTCAATGTTGTGGAGGAAAACCCCACCTGGATAAGCGTGCGCGGAGACTCCCTTAACCGCGACACCGTGATAACCCTGGATCTTGACACCCTTCTGCTGCCTGTTGTCGGCGCGCTTTATCTTGCAGAGGGTTCTTCCCTTGACTGGGAGCCGCTTCTGCTTTCCAGCACGCATTCCGATATAATTGACTCCTTTTCCGCAACTTTGGGCGCAAGAACCATCCTGCAAGACTTTGTCTCCCAGAACACAACCAAAACCCTTGCCGCAAAAATTACCGGCCTTATTCCAGGCGCTTTTACGGACGGCCCGCCGGAGATGGATGCAGATGACCCAACTTTCGAGCAGCCCCTTGATTCCAATACGCATATCAGCATTGCAAAAGCGCCCAGCACGGTTATTCTTGTGGCGGATGCGGACAATCTGGCAGACCATTACTACCTGCAACGCCAGAACTTCATGGGCTTTATGATGTACCAGATGTTCAACGACAACCTTAACTTCCTGCTCAATTCCTGCGAGCTTCTCACAGGCGGGGATGCCCTTATAAGCATCCGCTCCCGCGGGCGCATTGAAAGGCCCTTCACAAAGGTTCTGGAGCTGGAAGCTGCTGCCAAGCAAAAATGGATGGACAGGGAAAGAGAACTCATGGCCAGGGCCGAGGAGGCCAACCAGAAGCTTACCGAGCTTGAGCAGATGCATGGCACAAACCAGGAGCTTGTTGTCTCCCCGGAACTTCTGGCCGAAATTGAGCGCTTCCGCGATGAGCGCACCCGCATCAACCAGGAGCTGCGCGAAGTCCGCAAACAGCTCCGGGCAGATATCGAAAGGCTTGGCGCCATACTCAAATTCGTCAACATATTCCTCATGGCCCTTGTGGTCTCC
>JASEHB010000333.1 GCA_030018745.1 Desulfatibacillaceae bacterium
GTACTACTAGTACATCGAGACCCGGCGATGCCCCGCATAACGCAGCTATCGTTTTCCTGGGGCCGCCCATCTTATCTAGCTAGGGAGAAGCCTCTGTCAAAGGCCTCCATATTTGCCTCCAGCCGGGTCCTATCCAGGGTGGCGGCCATTGTCTGCTCAAAGGTCTGCCGGGTTATGGGCAGAAGATTTGCCCCTGCCAGGGCGCCCATCATCATGACATTGCCAAGTATTGCTGCGCCTATTTTGACTGCCTCGTCTGTTGCGGGGATGAACCAGGCTTTTTTTGAAAGGCTGCTCACCCAGCCCTTTATTTCATCCACGGAAGGATAGCGTGTTTCGCCTGCAATGCAGCCCACCGGATAAATGGAGCGGGTGTTGACAAGCACGCTCACTTCCGGGTTGCCGTATTCGCCAAGCACGCGCACGGCCTCTATGGGTTCCAGGGCCACCACCACATGGGCCGCGCCCCTGGGGATTTGGGGCGACCATGTGCCTTTGGCGGAAATCCGCAGATGGCTCATTACCGAGCCGCCCCGCTGGCTTGCGCCAAATGTCTCGCCTATTGTGACATTGAGGCCCTGTCGGCTCATGACATTGCCCAGCATACGGCTGGCCAGCACATTACCCTGGCCGCCCACCCCGGTGATGATGACATTGAAGGGGTCGAACGCTAATTCTGACATGAAAGAACTCCTGTGTCCCGGCGTTTTTTTACAGGCATTCCGGCTTGCCGTGTTCATTATACGGTTCTGGAAAGAGGCCCCTTGCTGCACAAAATCCTTACCCTCTTTTCTAAACCGGCGTTTTGCTTATGGCGCCGCTTGGGCAAATATCGGCGCAAACTCCGCAGCCCGCACAGATGACCTCGTCAATTTTGGCGGTTTTTGCCTGGGCATCCCACACAAGGCCGGGGCAGCGGAAAATTCTTGTGCAAAGCCGGTTGCAGCCGCAGTTCTCGCCCAGGCAGATATTTGAATCCACCTTCATCTCGAAGAGCTTTTTGCCCTTGCGCTCCGGGCTTAAAGCGCAGATGCGCCGGGTGATGAGAACCTTGACGCCCTTGCCCTCCTCAAGCAGCCTGTGGAGGGTTTCCTGGGTGTCATTAAGATCAAAGGGGTCGCACACGGCAACTGTTGCGCCCATTGCCTTGCAGATTTTTTCGATGTCCAGAGCCGGGGCCTGCTGGCCCAGGGCGTCAACCGGAAGGCCCGGATGTGGCTGAAAGCCTGTCATGCCCGTGCCGGAGTTGTCCAGTATTACCATTGTTATATCCGACCCGTGGTGTATGGCGTTTGCCAGGGCGGGCATGGCTGCATGGAAGAAGGTGGAATCCCCGCACACGCTCACAACAGGCTGATCCATGCCAAACTGGCCAAGCTTGCCAAAGCCTGAAGCCACACCCGTGCCAGAACCCATTGCGTGCAGGGTTTTTAGCGTGGAAAAGCCGCTTGGCAGAACCGCCATTGAATAGCAGCCAATGTCTCCGCACACAAAGCCCTGGCGGTTGTCTGTTGAAAGAACCGTGTGGATGTTCCAGAAGCTTGCCCGGTGCGGGCAGCCGGGGCAGAAGGTTAAATCCCTTGACGGCGCACCCAGAAAGGAGGTCTGCCGGGCTTTGCCGGAATATTCCTGGCTCACCGGCACATAGGGCTTGCCAAGGATTTTGGAAAGCGCACCGGCCACCAGGTCCGGGTTAAGCTCGCCCACGCCGGGCAGGGTTTTATCGCGCTTGCCAAAAAAGGTTTTTGCGCCGATTACAGGGGTAAGCTCCTGGGCAAGGACCTTTATGTTTTCCTCCAGAAACGGCAGCACCTCCTCCACAACAAGAAAGCGATCCGCCTTGGCAAGATACTTTTGCATGAACTTGGGCGGCAGGGGCCATGTGGTGGCAAGGCAAAGCAGGCCGACAGAATCGCCAACGCCTAAAAGATGGATGGCCTCCCTTGCGTAAAGCCCGGCAACAGAGCTTGCAATGAGCATCAGAGAGGGGTTTTCCGGGCCTTCGTAGGTGTTGAAGGGGCTGTCCTCGAAAAGGGCTGCGGCCTTTTCAATCTTATCCTGCTGCTGGCTGTGCTTGTAGGCCACAGGCGGACTCATCACCGGGCCTTCCATGGGGTCAAGCACAAAGCCGTCATGTATGAACTTGGCCTTTGGCGAATTGGGCGGTATCTCCCCCAGGGTCACGGTTCCCGAAGCATGGGAAAGCCGGGTGGCGCTTCTCACCATGACAATGGTGCGAAGGGTCTCGGAAAGCTCAAAGGCCCAGCGGGTTACATCCTTTGCCTGCTGGAATGTGGCAGGCTCGAGAAGCGGAATCTCCACAAGCCTTGCAAAATGCCTTGCCTCGCCTTCGTTGACAGATGAAAGCGCGCCAGGGTCATCGCAGGGCATAAGAACCATGCCCCCGCGCGTGCCGGAGCCGGCCAGATGCAGCAGAAAGTCGCTGGCCACATTCACGCCGTTCTGCTTCATCACGCACAGCGAGCGCAGGCCTGCAAAGGATGCGGCTGCCGCCACCTCAAGGGCAACCTTCTCGTTTACGGACCATTCAACATAAAGGTTGCTTGTGGAAGCCGCCTTTGCCAGGGTCTCGATTATTTCTGAAGAAGGGGTGCCAGGATACCCTGCCGCAACAGCCAGGCCTGCTTCCAGCGCGCCACGGGCAAGGGCTTCATTGCCCATGAGAAGCCTTATGTCCCCTGCTTTTCCATCTGCTATGCTTGCCATAAAAATTCCTCCAAAACGCCCGGAGCCTATTATATAAAGTCAGAATTGAACAATCCGTTAACTTCTGCGCCTAAACCCCTGCCAGAATCCGCTCAAGGGCCTCGGCCCGGATGCGAAAAACAGCCCTGCCGTCTGCTTCCGGGTCAATGTTGTCCCCAAGCGCCTGCACAGCGGCCACAGCCCGCTTTTTCTTGTTGTTGGCCGCAAGGCTCAAATGCGCCAGATTTTCGGCGGCAACTTTTCCTGCAACAAGGTAGCCCCGCTCAAGAGCCTGGTTCAAAAGCTCCTGGCCCTTTGGGGTGCGCACAATCACCGTGTTGGCAAGGGGCAGGCCCTCCACAACGCCAACGGAGATGTCCGCGTACTCGCTTGTCATGTCCGGACAAACGGAGCAGCCTTTGGGAACAATTGGCCGCACAAGATCCAGGCCGACATTTATGTTGCAGTCATCCAGAGAAAGGACAAGCATTGCAGAGGGCGGCGGGGGCATATCCATCTTGCAGATATCCTTGCCCTTTGTATGCTCGGAAATGAGAGCGGCAAGCTTTCTGGCATCAACAGCCCAGGTGCAGAAAAGGCCTATGAGCACCGAGTAGGGGTCAGCAAAGCCCTCTTTGTCTGTGGGGTTAAGGCGCGACATGGCTGCTGCGGTTATCTGGCAAGGGGTGCCGATAAGGCCCAGGTTTTTAGCGCCCTCTGCTGCTGCGCGGTTTGCTGCGGCCAGGGTGGGGGCTGCCGTGTACTTGCTGGCGGCACAGGCGATTATGTCCTCCTTTTTGTCCACAACCCTTGGCACAGGCATAAGGCCCTTGCGGTCTGTAACCACAGCCGCGCTTATCATGCCGGTTTCCAGGGCCGTGACCGCCAGGGCCGTTACAGCGCCGGAGTTCTGGTAATTGCCCTTGGGCAGGTTTGGCCCGGCCTCAACTTTGACCACCCGCAGGTAATGGCCCAAAGGCGCACCCCGGTATGGCTCGTTGAAAAAGGCCTGGCTCAATTCCTGGTAGTCCACCTCCACCTTTGGGCAATAGGCAAAGCAGCGGCCTGTTTCCCTTGTGCATGGGAAAACCTGGGCTGTTCTGCCCGAATAGGTCTTAAAATAGGGGCAAAGATCCACACAGGCTCCGCAGCCTATGCACAGATCCCTTGCAAACACGCCCTCAAGCAACTGGTTGGGTCCGGCAAGCCTCATGGG
>JASEHB010000334.1 GCA_030018745.1 Desulfatibacillaceae bacterium
GCAAAATGTTTTTATGGGTTATTGTAAAATGCTAAAGGGCGTACCTTGCCAAATCAGCTGGATGCAGTTGCCTGATGTATCTGAATCAGAACTCATCCTCATCGCCGGTGAGTTTCATCTCCATTTCATCGGCAGATTCAAGCGTCAGCCTGAGCGCATTCACGAGGGATTCGCCGTCAGCATCAGCCGACAGCCTCACTATGAAGATTGCCAGATTACCTACCTTTGCCCAGGCGCCAAGCTTAATCAAGAAGTTGTCCTCAAGCAGCTGGTTTGCCACAGATGGGGGAAACTGTTCTGTGGCACTTCTATAGCCTACCGAATGAATCTCCCGGATCTCGAAATTCCTGTACTCACTGGTTTTCGACATGATGAATGCCAGTTGTGACCTCCCTTCACCCATGTCGAATGTAACTCGGAAATCCCCATCCTTATCAATACGGTAAGCTATATCTCTCTCCTTGAGAATCTTCTCCACACGGCTGTCGTGTTTTGGTGCGGTGCTTCCGAGTTGCGCCCAAGCAGAATTAAGGCAGAGCAGCATTATCAGGCCTGTAATTGTGGCATATTTGGCCATTTTCATTCTTATACCTCCCGGGTTGATGTTTTTTTGCTTCTACAAAGATAATATATATTGCGGCACAAATGGAGGATGATACAAGGTTGTTGAACAGGTTTCGAGTTAAAAAATCAGGCTGTTGAGGCTTCTATAAAAATAACTTTGTTTCGTAGTGGATACCTGCTTGATGCTGCCGCATAACAGGCGGCTGCCCCTTCAAAACTCGCCCAGGGTCACATTCCGGTCAAGATCCTTTGGGTCTATTATCTCTATGACGGCTGTTTCCATGCGCTCGCAGGCCACAGGCTCTATAATGCCTTTTTCATTTACAACCGCTTCAAGCTCTTGCGCTGCCTGGGCTGCCTGGGCTTCCTGCTCCTTTGCCTTTGCCTTTGCCTTATTTACGGCAAGGGCGGACTGCTGAGCCATTTTCAGTTTTCTGGCAATGGCCTTGTTTAAGATGTCGTGGCAGGAATCGCAACGGGCCGGATTTTTTTCATCATTGAAAACACGCTCTGAAATGTCGTTTCTTGCTCCGCACTCCTCACAAAATACAAGCATATTTACTTAACGCCTTCCCCCCCGCGTAGCCCGTTTGCCCAAAGCATCTTCAAACAGATTTTTATTTCAGGTTCAGTCTTTTTTGGAATCAGCATCCAAATCCGGCAGGTCTATTTCAAGGTCCGAAGCCCCTTCCTCATCTAGGCTCATTCCAAGCTCACCGGCCAGATCATCCTCCAGTGCAAGCTCCTCCCGGCCGGGCAGGGGCGTTGCCGCATCAGGCTCAAGGCCGCCCAGGTCCTCAAGGCCGTCATCTTTGGCAGCAGCAGGAGCCTCATCAGGGCCAAGCCCCAGGTCGTCAGAAAAATCCACCAGACCGTCATCAGGCGCTGCACCGGTTTTCTCGTAGCTTTCCGGCTGGGCCTGGGCAGCAGGCGCAGGGCTGGCGGCGTTCCCGCTGATGGCCGAAACCGCCTGGCGGACCGAGGCGACCGCCATGGCAATATCCGTAAGGGCCTGGCTCAAGTTGTCGTTGACTTCGGAAATCTGCTCCTTTATGGCGCGGATTTCATTTTGCACGAATTTTTTCAAGGCATCCATGCGGGCCATTATCTCGCCAACTTCCGCAGCAGGGGCAGCAGGCACAGGCGTTGCGGCCACAACAACAGGGGCCGCCTCCGCAACCTTGGGCCTTGCGGCAACAGGCTCAATGGGTTGGGCCTCCACCACAGGGGCGTCATCATCGGGTTCTGGCACCTTGGGTGTGGAAATGGACTTTTTGATGCGGTTGAATTTCTGCACCTGCTCCAGCACAGACCGTTTGCGCTGGTTTTCCGGCATACCCGGATTGGCGAGCACGCTTTCCATGCTCTGATAAACGCTTCCCATAAGAGTAAATGATTCCGGGTGCGCGCCGCCTTTTTTAACGCGGATATACTTGCCCAGAAGCTCCATGAGGGAGAGGTAGGTCTTTATGACAGGGTCCTTGTCTCCCCTGGGCTTGAGCT
The DNA here is from genome assembly GCA_030018745.1 of Desulfatibacillaceae bacterium. Lineage (GTDB taxonomy): Bacteria > Desulfobacterota > Desulfobacteria > Desulfobacterales > Desulfatibacillaceae > JAGVAW01. The sequence goes on from JASEHB010000334.1 coordinate 2,068, forward strand.
TGACGACCTCTTTTACAAGGCCGTCCACAACAGAGTCGGTTATCTCCCATTCCAGGGACAAAACAAGCACCTTAAGGTCTTTAAGGCCAAGTTTTTCGGACAGATCCTCCTTTGCAGCCGCCGCTGCCGGAGCAGGTTTTGCAGGCTTTGCAGGTGCAGGCTTGGCAGCAGCGGAGCTTATCTCCCCTTCGCCCCAATCATCGTCAGAGAAGAAGTCGTCCAACCGGTCGCCAACCTCATCCAAGACCTGTTTTTTGTCCTTGTCCTCAATCAATGGCCGTTTCCTCCTATTTGAGTTCCTTGTGCAGGGAAGCCACGGTGAGGGAGATTATCTTTTTCAGGGTTTCCACCACATTTTCACCCGTCACCGCGCTGGCTCCGAAGCTTGGGACCTTCAAACGGCTGTTCAGATCCTTTTCCATGCGCTCCATGGTCAACAAAGAAACCCCCTGCTTGGCAAGGTCTCTTTTGTTGTACTGAAGAATCAGGGGGATTTTGAATATGCTTTTGTTATAGGCAGCAAGGTTTTCCTGAAGGTTTTTCAGCGACAAAAAGTTGTGCTCGCGCCTCAAGGCCATGGAATCGGCCACGAAAACAACGCCGTCAACACCCTGGAGCACCAGGCGGCGGGTGGCGTTGTATTTGACCTGTCCGGGCACGGTGTAAAGATTCACCTTAATGTCGTAGCCTTTGATCTGGCCTATGTCAAAAGGGAAAAAGTCAAAATAGAGAGTCCGGTCGCCGTGGGTTTTTATGCTGACCATTTCAGACTGGATTCGCTCCCGAAACTTCTTGAAGATAAATTCCAGATTTGTGGTCTTGCCGCCCCGTCCGGGGCCGTAGTACACGATTTTGACCTGAACTTCCTTTTTTTTGAGATTGATAAAAGCCAAGGTAAATCCCTCTCTCAACAAAATGTCCCGCTAACAAACCAAAGCATGGGCTTTTTTTAAGTATGGGGCGATTTGCCTGTGACAAGGCATAAAGCGCCCGGCGGCTTTCTTTATGAGCCGTCCCCATTGGAATCGAACAGGTTCTGGAGCATCATGGTTTTGTACAGCAGGGATTCCTTGATCTTTTTGGCCACCTCCTCCACGCGCAGGCGCAGAAAACCCAAAGACACATCATTGCCGAAAATGGTAATCAGCAAAAAATCGTCTTCGATTTTGTGGAAATGGATGGATTCATTCTGGCCCTTGTGGAAAAGCAGGGAGAAGTTGTTCTCCCCCACCATCTGGGCCATGGCATTGACAGCCCCGAAGTTTCCGGCAGCCAGCGCCGCAAGGGAATACAGATCGTGGGGGCAGCTCCCGTTATCGCATCTGGCAATCACATTGCCCGCCATGTCGATCAACAAGCTGCAAGATACGCCTATGGCAATAAGGTCATCCTGCAGAATGTTTTCAACCCTGTCCAGTTCCTTTTGTCCGAACCCGTATTCCATCAAAAATTATCCTTCGTTTGCTTGGGTTTTTGTTTTGCACGGACTAAAAAAGCCTTTTGCAAATTCCCTTAAAACCTGTTTTTCCCTTAAAATTGCTCACCCAGCCCCCAGCCAACCAAGCGTACAAGGAAGCCGGATTTAATTAACAGAATTATTTATCATATATTGAACAAGGTGCAAAGCAAATGCTTTTTTTCAAACCCCTTTGCGCCCCTGCCGGACACCGGGAAAAGCAGACGGGGAAGCCCGCCTGGAAAAAGCATTGTGCAAAGGCCTTAAACCTTCAAAAAAGGAGCTGCCAAAAGGCATGAAACATTAAAAAGGCGCAGACCAAAAAGCCCCAAACAGGCTGCGCCAGGCTTTGCGCCCAAAGACCCTTCCAAAAGCATTCTATGAAGGCCTTTT
>JASEHB010000335.1 GCA_030018745.1 Desulfatibacillaceae bacterium
AAACCGCTATCAGCTTAAAAAAGGTTCAGGAGCAACTCTTGGTGAAGAGATTCGTGAGTCAATAAAGCTTTCCGGCGACAGGGCTTATCTGCCTGCAACATCCCTTAAGGGTGCCATTGCCAATGCCATTGCCTGGTCGGTTTTTGATGATGTTGCACCAAAGAATGGAAATAAAAGGGAACACGCCCTTAAGGCTGCAGGAAATGAGGGAAAGGCCCAGTTCAAAGCAAATCACTTGGACAACTGCCTCTTTCAGGATGGTGATTTAAGCTTTAGGGGAACTTCGCCAATAATTAGAGGAGATGCCAAGGAAAGTGCCATGAAAGGCCTTGTCATTCGCGATTCCGGGCCTGTTGGAATGCTTGAGCACAGGCGCTATGACATTTTTGTCTGCAAGGGCGGCAAAATAACCCCAAAAGGAAGACCGCTTGCCCTGGAAGCTATTCCACCAGGAGCACAGATTACTGCTGATATGTATGTTCAAAAGGATCAACTGCAAAGAGTGAGGGGTTATTCCCCTTCCCAGAAGGCTGCTTCAATACTTTGTAACATAGATGACTTTGGCAAGGCTCTGTGGATTTTTGGAAAAAGATTGGCCGAAATTGAGGAAGAATTCTACACAGATTGCGGAATGCCACAAATTGCAGCCTTTTTTACGGAAAACAAGAATAAAAGCATATTTCCCATAGGCTTTGGAACAGGCTGGAACTCCAAAACAGTTGGCCCTCTGCTGGACAAAAGTGAAATAGATACTGCTAAAATTCGCTTTCCCAGAGGCTATCCGCCTCCCATTTCACGCCGACTTGCCCTGGATGAGGATGGAAAGCCGGATCTGCCCATTGGCTGGGTGAAGTTTTGGTTTACAGATATTGACGAATAAGAATGGATAAACAGAAAAAAAGGTCGCTACCCTTTGAACAGGATGAATACTGCAGCAATTTTTCCGGGGTATCCTGCTTGGACATGGCAAAAGATAACCCAATTGGTTTTTTGCTCAACAGGGGGCTTTATCGAGAGATAAGAACAGTTTGCATAGGCGTTTCTTCAGAGGTTTTTTCTCTGCTTGATGCTCTTTGGCAGGCAAGGCTTAATGATTTTATACAGGCAAGGCGGCTAATCATGGAAGCCGACTTGCCCAATCCCCTGGGCCAGGCGCTTTTAAGCTGGTTTGACTGCCTTATGGAGGGCCAGGCCCGAATGGAAAAACCACTTGGCACGGCCATCTGCAATGGTGTCCAATCGCTTGGCGCCCACCTTCTTCACATTATTGAAACCCAGGCCCTTCGCGGAGACTTGCCCGAGGCCCTTGCTAGCCTTTTTTGCCTCAAGGAGTTTTTGGTTCGGCTTTGCTTTGAATCCCTGTGCCATGTCTGGGCAGGAGACTTGCGAGGCCAAAATGCAAATTCCATAAGTGCTGTGGAAGAAGCTTGCCGCAAACTTGGCTCACCCCGCCAGCCCAATTCACCTTTAACCCTTGAAACGATAAGGCTGGCATTGGAAAAAGCTATGCCGGATAACCCCCTGCATGTCTGGGTTCACAGGCTTTACCAGCCTGGCCCCAATGGGCAAAGCCTTATGGAAATCCGCCACAAAAGCCGGGTGGCCCACGGGCATTGTGCTGTTGCTCTTGATGCTCCAGAGCTTTCCGGCTGGCCCGGCGGATGGAATGAGGTTATGGAAAGTGCACGGCAGACAGCCCAATCAGTGCTGGGTTTTTTGCCGGTTTCTCCCTATGAAGCAGCATTTGAATACATTGTTTCTGAATGCAGGCCGATCTGGATAAACCATCATGAAGATGCCTACTTCAAAACATAAAAAGGATTAAACAATGTCAACGCTTGTTACCCTTGTAGGCCAGCAGCCAGGAGCCGTTGCCACAACAGGCCTTACTCTCATTAAAAACAAGGGGCTTTCCAGCATTGTTCTTGTTCCAACTTTAAAGACAATGGGCCAGGCCAAAAAACTCAAGAAATTTTTTGCTGAATTTCCTGGCGTGCAAACCAAAATACAGGAGCCAGAAACTGCGGGAAACAATACCCAGGGTTTAACAATCGTGGATATTATCCGGGGCATTCTGGGCAGTGCCCCCCAGGGAGAAGTTGTTTATTACGACACAACCCCCGGCCTGAACTTTATGGTTGCGCGAATATCAAAAAGCCTTGTCCATGAAAAAGATTTGGTCTTTTTGTATTCGGACAATGAAACACTTTACCGGCTGGACGGCCAGGAGGAATGGCCAAAGGAGAGCATAGGGCTTGACACGCTTTTGAAATTACACAGCCTTAACCGAAGCAAGGGATATTGTATTGATGAAGCCATGCAGGTTTATGCGGAGGTTATTATAAGCGGAGGAAAGGAGCCTCTGAATACCCTTGCTGTGTGCGAGCAAAGAGGGCAGCTTCATGTTCTTGAAATGGTGCTTAAAGAGACCAATCAAAACAATGACGAAAGTCACAGGGTAAAGCAGGAAGCTCGCATAATAGAATCCTTTGCCAATTCGCCTGTAAAACTAAATTATCTGCGCCCGGTTTTTGCTGTTGTAACAAACGACAGCAGTGTTTGCAGACGGCTGGAAGACTATGGAATTCATTCTTTATACGAAAAGATCAATAATATCCATCAGGCATCCAGCCCCACTCGGTTGACAAGAATAATAAACAACTGGATAGACGGCCTTGACATGCCGCCAAAATACCAGGATCAATGCAGCGATTCGGATTGCCTTGTTCTTGGGGATTCTCCCATTTACTCAATTTCATCTCCTGACCTTCCATGGGAAGGCCCGCCGCTTCTGCTCTGTCTTGGAACAGACCCAAGCGCCACGCTCATTGCCCTTTTCACCCATAAGCCCGGCAAGGCCATCATCCTTACAGACCGTCACTCCCCCAAAGTACGGAGTGTTGCAGGCAGAATACTGGCCTGCAGGGAGGAGATTTTTGCCGGGGAGCTTATATTCTGGCCGGTTGATATGCTTGGCAATGCGCTTAAAAAAGATGATCTTGTTGCAACTCTTCAAAGAGAAAGCTGGCACGCAAACATAAGCCCAGGCACCAAGGTCCAGGCATTTGCCATGGCCCGGCTGCCTGCTTATGCTTTCTGGTCAATGCGTAATGACATACAAAAGGCTGTTGACCTTTTTGAAGACGCTGACAAGGCCCCTCTTCATTACGATTTTCCTCCGGTTGACCTTTGGGGCGAGGTTTGCGGCGGGTTGCTTCAAAACAGGGGGGCTGACAGAAAAAGTTTAGCAGAAAAAAGTTTGTTTTTGAAAAGTATGGCTGATGTTGTTGCGATGCTGGCAGAAAATGGCAATCTTATATTGCCTGAAACCGGATGGCGACAGGGCCTAACCCTGGAGGCAAATATAGAAAACTTTATAAGATGTGATGAGGTGGATGCCCAAAAAAACAGGCTGTCTTTCACCGTGTGTCTTAACGGCAATGAGCAGACCGGAAGCCTTCCAGGGCCTGCTGACCAGGGCTTATGGCTGGAAGAAGTTATTGCCGGGGCTTTTCTTGCTGCCGGAGCGGAAAAAATAACCGACATCCGTGCAGGCATGCGCTGGGCCTGGAGCAAAAAGCAAACCAAAAAGTTTAAAACAGATATTGATATAGCAATGATATGGAAAGGGTCCAAAAAAGGCGTTGCCATGGGGGTTTCGTGCAAGTTGGTTGTGCCTAAAGATAAGCTTGAGGAAGCAAGAGCCGAAATTGTTGCAGAAGCCCGCGCAAATTTTGGCCGCTTTGCCCTGCCTGTTCTGGTAAGGGGGCATGTGGACAGGCGTGATCCGTCAGGCTATGCCAGAAAGCGCATTAATGAAAACAAGCAGCCCCTTGAGATAGACCTGTCGCTGCTCAATAAAACAGGCATTCTTGCAGAGCTTGTGGATGCAGCTATCTCAAAACAGCGCACCG
>JASEHB010000336.1:0-1447 GCA_030018745.1 Desulfatibacillaceae bacterium
AGGGGCGCAACATCCGTAGGTTGTTGGATGGTTCTTGCGCTTTCACGCAAGGTTCACCCAACAATCTGCCTCTTAACCTGGCTGCCTTTTGCCTTTACAGCAAAAAACTGCGAAAGTTCTCCCGGTCCGGGCAGGTGAGCGGCACAACAACGGCTCCCTGGGGGGTCAAAACCGTCACAGCAAGGCTTTCGCCCTGCGGGGCTTTTGAATAGGCGGCAAATATGGCGGCGGCTGTCTGTATGCCGTCAAGGTCGCCTTTGTTGGGGACAAACACAACCGGGCCGGGGGCAGCCGGGCGCACAATGCTGTCAAAAGCCGGGTCTGCAAGGGCTGCGAGGCTTGCGTTTTCAGCCTTGTTTCTGCCTGCTATCACCTTTGTTGCCGGGTTTATCCGAAAATGCCTGCCATGTTTCAGAAGCACAAGATCCCTGCGGGTTACAGGACTGTACCCTTCGTGGGCCAGAAGGTCTTTTAGCCTTCTGCCAAAGCCCTCATCCGTGAGCAGGCAGCCGCCAGCAGGCGTGGGGTATTGCTCAATGCCCATTTCTTTGGCAAGGGCCATCTGGGGCTTGCGGGAGCGGCCCGAAAAATCCATCAGCCCTTCCCTGTCCACAAGGCCCTGGATTTCCGGCTGAGTGGGGGCAAGCTTTTTGGCGGAAAGGGGCCGCAGAATTTTGTCCCTGTACCCGGAATTTTTGGCCACATAATTAAGGGCCGAAAGGTTCTGGCTCATGGGCCTCTGGCCCAGCACCTCACCGGAAAACAGAAAGTCAAAACCCTGCTCATCGGCAATCTGCCCTGCAAGGTTGAACATGAGGGTATGGCAGTCCGGGCATGGATTCATGTTTTTGCCGTATCCCATGCGCGGGTTTTTGAGCATCTCCATGTAGGTATCGGTTATTTCTCTCACAATAAGAGGTATGCCTGTAAGCGCAGAAGCCTGTTTTGCCTTGTCAGTACTAAAAAACGGCGTTTCAAAGGAAATCCAGGTGACGGCAATGCCCTGCTTTTTAAGCAAAAGCGCAGAAAGAATGCTGTCCAGCCCGCCGGAGCAAAGGCCCAAAGCCCTTGCTTTTTTATAAGAATCTGTCATGGATGCTCTTTGTGTGCGGATTGTGTTTGGCAAACAAAACCCGCCTGTTTTTTTGGTTAAAAAAAATTCTGCCCTCAAAGATTGAATTGATGAGGGGCAGAAGGGCTTTTAACACCTAAAATAATGACCCTGTAAAGACCTTTTTCATTATGCACGGATAATGGGCACATGGCAAAGAAAAGTGCGGCAGACACGGCAAAAATCCTTGATATTCTGCACAAAAGCTATCCGGCTGTGCAAACCCAGCTTTCCCACAGAAGCCCCTTTGAGCTTCTTGTGGCCACAATCCTTTCTGCCCAGTGCACGGACAGGCAGGTCAACAGCGTAACCCCGGCTCTTTTTGCGCGGTTTAAG
>JASEHB010000336.1:1457-3911 GCA_030018745.1 Desulfatibacillaceae bacterium
CCCCCCTGCCTGAAATTGAAAAGCTCATTTATTCCACAGGATTTTTCCACAGCAAGGCCACCCGCATAAAGCAATGCTGCCAGGTCCTTATTGACCGCCACAGCGGACAGGTGCCTGATAACATGGATGAGCTTCTTGAACTGCCGGGTGTGGGCCGCAAAACGGCCAATGTTGTCTTGAATGCGGCCTTTGGCATTCCAGGCATAGTGGTGGATACCCATGTGAAGCGCATTTCAAAGCGCCTGGGCTTAACTTCCAGCACGGATCCGGCCAAAATTGAGACTGATCTTGGCAAGGCTCTGCCCAAAACAGCCTGGATAGATTTTTCCCTGCAACTCATCTACCACGGGCGCGCCCTTTGCACAGCCCGCAAACCCCTTTGCGAAAAATGCCCGCTTGAAGACTTCTGCAATTTTGCAAGGGCCTCCAAAAAAGCCTGATGCAGGCTCATGCTTTCAACAGCCTCTTTTAACTGCAATATTCCCGGCATATTGAGGGAGGCCCTTCTTTCTGATAAGAGGCTTCCCATAAGGAGGGCGCCATGAGCAAAAAGGCAAGGCTTGTTTTTTCGACAGATCTCAACGGAACCCTGACCCCGGACAACACCTTTGCCAAACTGGTGGAGCCTGACGGCCTGGCCGATAAGATGAAGGCCCTGATGGAGGCCTACACCACAGGACAATGGTCATTTTCAAAGGTGCTGCCTCAAATGGAGGAGCTTGCCAAAGGGGTCTCCCAAAAAAGGGCGGAAGACTATGCCGCATCAATGCCTCTTTTCCCAGGTGCTGCCAATACGCTGGAAACCCTCTTGAACTCACCATCGCTGCGGGTTCGGGCGGTTATTTCCACCACAGCCTTTGCAGGGCTTGCCTGCCTTTTCAATGAAATCCGTTTCGGCAACAGGCTTTTGGTGGCTGCCTCGCCCGTGCTGCTTGAGCTTTTGGCTGTGCGCCATAAAAGGCGGCTTGTGCGCACCGTGGTGGCCGAAGCCGACAAAGCCATTGTGCTTGAGCATCTTGTTGCCGTCCACCGGCCCCATGAAGGGCTTGTATTCCATGTGGGCGATACCCTTGGGGATTTGCCCGGCCTTTTGCAGGCTGCCAAGCTTAACGGCACGGGCATTGCCTTTTGCCCCAACACCGAGCTTTTGGCAGCCCTTGCCAGCGAGGCTCCAAAAGATTTATCAGAGCGCGTGGAGATTGTGCTGCCCGGCCCGGACGGCCAGCCCGATTACAACAAGGTACTGGAACTTATCCGCAACAAGGTGCTTGAGATTTGCGGGCTGGCCCTGTGAAAAAAATGCGCCTTTTGTCAGCCGGCCCTGCAAACAGCTTGAGCATTGAAGATTATTGCACAGGGGGCGATTTGCCCTGAAGCTGAAAAAATTGTAAGCTTGCTCTCCACTTGCTCTACAGGGGGCAAAGAGCAGGCTTTAAGGGATTTTTTAGCCCGCGCCAAAGCGGGATATTGCTTTTGGAGAGCAGCAGGCAGGGGGAACAATGGTCATTGATTTCCATACCCATCTTTTCCCAAAAAAAATTAGGGAAAACCGGCAAAGGTATTTTGCAGGCGAGAAAGCCTTTGAGCTTTTGTACAGCCCGGAGAACTCCCGCCTTGCATCAAGCGGGCAGATTGTTGCTGCAATGGACGAAGCCGGAGTGGACAAGAGTGTGATTTTTGGCTTTGTGTGGCGCAAGCAAAAGCTTTTTGGCCTTCACAATGACTACATTTTGGAGGCTGCTGCAAAACACCCTAAAAGGCTTTTGCCCTTTGCCTGCTTTGATGTGGAGCATAAAAACGCACCAAAGGAGGCTTTGCGCTGCCTGGAAGCAGGCATGGCAGGCATTGGCGAGCTTGCCTTTTACCGCAGCGGCATTGACAACAAAGCGCTGGCAAAGCTTGATCCCATAATGGAGATAGCCCTTGCCTTTGACAAGCCCGTGCTCATCCACACAAATGAGCCTGTGGGCCACAACTATCCGGGCAAAACCCCCATCACCCTGGCCCAGATTTACAACCTTGTTCTTCGCTACCCCCAAAACAAAATAGTGCTGGCCCACTGGGGCGGGGGCATATTCTTTTATGCCCTGATGAAAAAAAACATGAAAGAGGCCCTTAAAAATGTGTGGCTGGATACGGCTGCCTCGCCCTATCTGTACGATCCGCTCATATTTGAAATAGCCTGCCGGGTATTTGATCCGGCCAAAATCCTCTTTGGCACGGATTTCCCCCTTCTCAAAGCTGGCCGATACTTCAAAGATTTGGAGAAAATCAGCCTCTCCCCCCAAAACAGGGCGCTTGTGCTGGGCGAAAATGCAGCAGGCCTTCTTTTTGGAAATTCCAATTCGGCATAAGGCTCTTTAATGTCCAGATCCGCCAGAAGCATATTTGTTTTCGGCTGCTATGTTATTGGCCTGGGGCTTATGATGCTTTTTATCCCCAACTGGCTTTTAG
>JASEHB010000006.1 GCA_030018745.1 Desulfatibacillaceae bacterium
CTTTCAGAAGGTTAAAAAGAAAGCCAATATGCATTCAGAATTTTCAAATTTGTACTTGTTCCAAGCGGTCGTGATTGCTCTGTAGGTGCGGCGTTAGCCGCCCAAGTGACTTGCTCTTAACTGCTTTGCGCGCTGGCTATGGGCGCAGGAATGGTTACAAGTATCACAAAAGTTGCTTGAGGCAACCTTATTTTCAGACAATCCCCGCTCTTTATTAAGTTCACGCAAACCAGCCCCGCAGGGGTGGGTTTTGTATATATTTTCAAGCTTCTGCAGCACAGAGTATAAAAAGAAAGCCGTTTTTCTGGCAGTTTTTTAAAAGCAGGCGGCTTTAAGTGAGAAAAGAGAAGGAGGCTTTCCGGCCCTGCGCCGAACCCATGTCGGCTCCAATTCACAATCCCCCAACTCTTCTGGCTGCTACCCTTCGGGTATGCGCCGGAGTCTTTTTTCCATCCAGACACTCCAGGGCAATCTTGTATGCTGCCCCGGCAGATCATTTCTGTGCAGGAAAAAGGGCCGACAGGGACTGTTCGTAACGCCGGACCAAAAGGCCTGTTAAATTAAGGGTTTAAGGAATTTTGGGAAATGCGGATTTGGCACGCTGAAAAGAAAGCGGGCAATCGGAACCTTGCATTAGGTAGGAGGCACAGGTGAGGAAGCAAACTATAAAGGCAATCGTTATAGGTATGGCGATGTTGGTATCATTCGCCGCGCCGTCCATGGTCGGGGCTACCGATCTGGAACAGCGGATAAGGAGCGTGGACCCGGGCATCATGGAGAGATCCATCCAGGTTCGGCCCGAGCACCGCCCTCACCCCATGCCCGAGATCGTCATCTCCCGTGACGAGGCCGGCCGTTTGGAAGGCGCAGAAGGCGTGGAATTTGAACTTACGGGCATAATCTTTGACGGCAACGAGGTTTTTGCCGATGAAGAGCTTCTTGCCCGCGTGGACCAATACCTGGGGCTTATCCTGCAAGTTAATCAGCTCCAGCAGCTTGTGGACCACATTACGGCCTATTACCACCAGCACGGTTACATTCTTACCCGTGCATACCTGCCGCCCCAGACCATTGCAGGGGGCAGGGTGGTTATCGCCATCACCGAAGGCCGCCTTGGAGCGGTAATCGTTGAGGGCAACGACCGCTACAAGGCCGAGACGATTCGCAAGGTCATGCGTGTGGTGCGCAAGCAGGGCGCGCTCACCGGCGGCTCCCTTGAAAGGGGTATGCTGCTTCTGAACGACTATCCTGGTCTTGACGCCCGCGCCACTCTGGTCCGGGGCAAGGTTCCCGGCACTACGGATATTGTGGTTCAGGTTGAAGAGGCCAAGTGGTGGCTTGTAGGCCTGGACTACAACAATTTTGGCAGCGCCTATGTGGCCGAGCACCGCCTTGGGGCGGGCCTCACCTTTTTTAATCCCTTCGGCTTTGGGGATTACTTGAGCCTGCGGTACATGGGCGGCGCCAACTTCAGCGACGAGGCCGGCCCCATGTGGTACTTGAGGGCCGACTACAACTTCCCGCTCAACACCCACGGCACCCGCATGGGTTTTGCCATTTCGCGTATGCACTACGAGGTGGGCGGCCCCTTGCAGGTTCTGGATCTGGACGGCACCTCCGATCTGTTGAGCACCTGGATCAGCCATCCATTCATCCGCACCCGCAACTTTTCCCTGTGGGGGGATGCGGGTCTGGACCTCAAGCGGGTTCGCAGCAAAATGTTTGGCGTGAAGCTTTACGAGGAGGATATGTTCAACGCCCGCCTTGGCGGCCACACCGAGTGGCTTGACGGCCTTTGGGGCCGCAATATGGCGGACCTGAATGTCATCAAGGGCATGGAGGACGACACGCCCTCCTCCCGCCTGTGGGCTGACAGCAAGTTCCTCAAGCTGGAAGGCTCCTATCGCCGCTTCCAGGATTTTCCGGGCCGCTTTTCCGGCCTGCTCTCCCTTCAGGGCCAGTACGCCACCGACAGGGTGCCCACTGCCGAGCAGTTTGCCATCGGCGGCGCAACAACAGTGCGCGGTTACGGTCAGGGAGATTATTCGGGCGACCACGGCATGGCCGGAACCTTTGAGCTTCGCTACCTTATTTACAGCGAGCAGATGGACTGGCAGGCTCCGTCCGGCTCCCGCGGCAACTTTGCCATTGAGGGGGTAGGCTTTCTGGATCACGGAAGGGTCTGGACCAAGGACGCCTTTGCCGCCGAGCTTTCAGACGCCCGGCTCTGGGGCGCAGGTGTAGGCGCCCGTTTTGCCTATTCACCTTATGCAATGGCAAAAATCGAATGGGCCAAGTCCATTTCCGGCGACAGACCCTTGAGCGAGGGTACTTTCAGCCGTGGCGCATGGTACCTGATGTTGAGCCTTGTATATTAAAAAGAGCATAAGCGCCGGCAATGCCGGTGAAAAATAACAGATTGCGCCGGCCCGCCGATGCTTTGCGCATCGAGCGGGTTCAGGTGCCGAAAAGACCGACAACAACGCCCATCAAAAGGGCGAAACGCTTTTTTCCGATGACAGAAAAGTGCTTCGATAGAAACACATTTAAGGAGGTTACAACATGGCCAGCTTGAGCAGGAAGATTAAGCGTGTCCGGAATCGCAGGAAATCTCTGGATACTGGTGCGACCGCCACAGCGCCTTCACTGGATCGCAGTGCAATGAGGCTTTGCAGGCTTGGTGCCGGAGCAGCCGGCGCCCTGGTGCTTTTGGCCGCTCCTTCGGCTATGGCCGGAGACGGCTTCACCAAGGTCGTAAGCGGGGACACGACCATCTTCAACCAGACGGCTCAAAAGGTGTACAACATCACCGAGTCGTATAACATCGCCGCCCATCAGAGCCACATCTACAACCAGCCGGGCCTGGAATCCATCTTTGTCCAGCGGGTTGTGGGCCAGGACCCATCGTCCATCCTTGGCTCCCTTGTTGCCAACGGCCAGGTGTGGATCATGAACCCCTCTGGCGTTCTCATCGGCTCCACGGCGCGGGTCAACACCGGCGGCTTCATGGCCACAAGCCTTGTCATGGATCGCGATGACTTCTTTGCCGGGCGCTATCAGCTCAAGCAGGAAGGCGCAGGCGGCTTTGTCATCAACGAAGGCGCAATCACCGTAAATAACGGCGGAAGCGTGGTGCTGGCAGGCGCTTCTGTTGTCAACAACGGCTACATCAGCGCAGACATGGGCGAAGTGGTGCTTGCTGCAGGCCGCAAAGCCACATTCGACTTTACGGGCGATGGCCTTATCAACTTTGCTGTTGACGGCGATGTTGCAGCCAGGGTCACAGGTCCTGACGGAGCGGAAATAACCTCCGCCGCTCTTAACACAGGGCAGATTCAGGGCGCAAAGGTCGTCATGACAGCCAAGGCGGCGCGCGACATCTTCAGCAGCGTTGTGAACAACGAGGGCATGATCGAAGCCACCCGCGTGGAAGTGGGCGCAGGCGGCGAAATTCAGCTTCTTGGCGGTAGCCAGGGCGATGTTGTCAACTTTGGCACATTGAAGGCCACAGGGGACAACGCCAGCGTGCAAGTGGCTGGCGAGCGCATTGGCAACGCTGGCCTCATCCAGGCGGATGGCGGCTCTGTAAAGCTTGATTCTATTGATCAGGTTGTCCTTATGCCCGGCTCGGTCATCCAGGCGTATGGCGGTGAAGTGCGCGTCAACGCCCCGGATGCAGACGGCAACATGGCCGATTCAACAACCATGTACGAAGGCGCGTTGATTGATGCAGGGGACGGCTTTGTGGAAGTTTCCGGCAAGTACCTGGATGTGGACGCAGGAACCATTCAGGCCGGAACAGTCCTGTTCGACCCTCTGAACATCATCCTCCAGTACGGCGGGGCTGATAACAACACCGCAGGCTTTGTGGATGTCCCGCCCTGGACCATGGCCTGGAACACCCAGGCCGGCAACACCACAACCTTCAACACGGACGGAACAGGCATCCTGTCCAGCGTTGGCGCTGGCGGCACCATTATTCTGGAAGCCTTGCAGGACATCAGTGTTGTCGGCAATTTCAACCTGCAAACCGCCACCGGCGATTCTGATGTGAGCCTTGAGCTGCGCGCAGGGCAGCACATTCAGCTTACCATAGGCTCCGGCCCCGCGCCCGGCCTGTGGGCAGGCAGCATCACCGCAGACGGCACTGGCTCCATCACTCTTCTGGCGGATTACGGCTTCCCCGGCCAGCCTTCCGATGGCGTTGGTCTTCTGGTTCTTGCAGGCGGCGCTCCGGTATTGACCTCGGAAAATGGCGATATTGTAATAAGCTCCGCCAATGAGACCATTCTGCCTGTCGTCAATGTAACAGGCACCGGCAATGTGGATGTTACCATCACCCACGGCACTGTGCATGTGAAGAGCACCACAACCCAGGGCGGAGATGTCACCATAACCGCAGGTATTTATGCTGTTGGCGCGGTTGAGACTGAAGGCCCTGTTGTGACCAATGGCGGCGATGTCCGCTTCTATGCATCCGACCAGATCAACCACACCCTTGGCGGAACCATTGATACAAGGGATGCAGGCGGGGATGGCATTTTTGCAGCCTATGCGGATTACAATTTTTCCGGCGTGGGCGGCCTTGCCTCCAACGGATCGGGCGAGTATGTGCTCACCAACATCAACCCCGGCGTGGGTGTGCACGAGATTTTCACTGGCTCGGCCAATGTCACAATTTCCGCAGCAGGCTCCATAACCCTCACAGGCTCCATTTCCACCACAGGCAAGGTGTTTTTAACCTCCAGCCAGAGGGATGACGACCTGGGCGTTGCAGTCGGTGGATATGACTGGGAAATCGGCGCAACCTCCATCAGCAACATTGTGGGCGCTTCAGATATCACCATAGGCCAGTTCACCGCAGCAGAGGGCGCAGAGGCTGATACGGGCATCCACACTGGCAACATAATTGTCGGCAACGGCAATGTGGCAACCGCCAACCTTATTTTGCGCACCAGCGGCAACATTCTGGATGACGGCATTTCCGATACGGGTATCACAGCCAACACCATTCAGCTTCTTGCTGTAGGCCCGGATTCCTACATCGGCACATTCGCCCGCCCGGTGGGTGTGGATGCCGGTGCAGGCACCGTCACCGCGGATACCAGCCTTGCCACAAGCAACGGCGACATCCACCTGGAGGAAATCACCCGCACCCCTGGCGACCTGGACTTCTCCCAGCTCACCATCACCACCAATGCGGCTTACCACAAAACCGTGAGCCTGCATGTGGTGCCGGATGGAGCCAACAGCTATCAGATTGATGTGGATGTTCCCACAGACTGGTCCGCCCAGGATCTTGACCTTATTCTTGTGGGCAACAACCCCAACATAGCCAACACCCTTAACATAGGCGCGCCGGGCACGGGCAACAACCTTATAATCATGCCCTTCTCGGCCAACCAGCCCATTTACATAGGCCCAGCACCCGCTGGCCCCCCGGCCCAATTCAGCATTGTTCAGGCAGAGCTGGACAACATCTTTGCTGACGGCCTCACCATAGGCCGGGCCAATGCAGGCAATGTCTGGATAACCGGAGATGCAGCTATCGGCTATTCAGCAGGACTGGGCAACCAGGACCAGATTCACGACTGGACAATCATCACCGGCCAGGAAATCAAGGATGACGGCCTTGGCGCGCCGGAGGTGCTTACCCTTACCACCAGCGGCGGAACCGGCACCCTTACCCTGGATGCAGGCACGGGCATTAACGGCTCGGCGGGTACCAATAACCCCGCGGTTGATCCCATTTCCGCTGCCAACAAGCTGCAAATCTCCACCAACGGCTTCCTTTCAGCCCGCAACCGCACAGGCGGCCACATATACCTGTACCAGGCTGACGGCAACAACACGGTGTTGAACGATGCCCAGAATGTGAACACCTGGTTTGACCCCACCAGCAATTTTGGCGCGCATATATGGGCGCCGGGCAATGTGGCCATTGAAACCACCGGATCGCTCACCAATCTTAATGTGAGCGCGGCCCAGGGTGGCAAAGAGGGCATAAAGGCAAATGACCTTGCCCTGTACGCTGACGGCGGAATCGGCACCACGGCTGCGCCCATTGTAACGGATGTTGCCGGGCAGCTTGCGGCTGTCAACACGACTTCCGGCGGAATCTTTATTCAGGAAGGCACGGATGGCGGAAATCTAACCATCGGCACGGCGGAAATTGTTTCCCCGGCGCTTCGCTACTTCTCCGGCGTCACCAACCTTGCAGATGATGATGTGGAGATTTACACCACCAACGGCAACCTCACCGTTGCAGCCAACTTCTGGGTGCAGAACGACTTTGCAGCGGGCAACCACATAGTGCTGGGCGCTGGTCAGGATTCTGCGGCCGCATTGCCTGCTCTTGTTCCCACCCTCACCCTGGGGGATAACGCACGAGTTTTTACGGATAACGGCGACATAAACCTCTATGGCGATGATGTGGTCATAAGTGTTACCGGAGGCAACGAGGCCACCGTCAACACCATGAGCGACGGAACGGGCGCCAACTACGGAGACATGGGCGGCGGCGTGTATGCAGCCGGTAACTGGAACAATGACGGAACCCTTGGCGATGTTTACATCTCCACGGCCACGGCAGGCAGAAATGTTGTTGTGGGCGGCGGAGGCGGGCTTTCCCTTACCCAGGGCGAACTTCGCCGCATCTTCACCCCCCATTCCTTTGATATTGACAACACTGCCACACAGACAGATCCAACCACTGCCCAGCGGGGCGTTGTAATCGGTTATCTTGGCGCAGGCCAGTTTACCGCAGACCAGCAGATGATGGACGGCACCATAACCGTTGGCGGTGCTGTTGACCTTTCCGGGTCCAGCTACAACACACCCTGGACCAACAACATTGCCCTTGTAACAAGCAATACTGCGGCCAATGCAATAAATGACGGCACGGCAGGGCTTACCGGCCAGACCATAACCGCCAACCAGTTTTATGCAGAGGCAGGCGGCGGCATTGATGTTACGCTTGCCATGGTGGACGAAAGCGCTGTGCCCAATGTGGGAACGGGCGCGCGCGTAAATGCCCTTTCCACAGGCGCGGGAAACATTGTCATTGATAACAATGGCGCGGCCCCCCACAAGCTTTTTGTGGACGACACCTGGTTTTTGAACCCCACAAGCCTTGCTTTGGCTAATGGCAATGGCATAAACAACCTGGATGGAGCCATTGTGCTCCAGTCCAACACGGGCATAACCAATAACGGAGATATCTTCTCCAATGGCAACGGCTTTGTGGTGGTGGAGGTGGATGCAGCATGGACGGCAGGCCCGCCTGCCGTTGATCTGGAAAACAACGGGGGCATTGTATCCTGGAATGATGCAGGCCCTGGCGGAGAGGTTCACCTCATTGCAGACGGCATTGAGCTTAACCCCGGCTCCTTTGTGGATTCCTGGGATAACAACAATGTTTATCTCAAGCCCTTTAATGCAGCCACCACTGTGGAGATAGGCGGGGCAGGCCCCCAGGGCGCTGCTGTTCTGCACCTAACCGAAGCCGAGCTGGAAACCATAGGCGTATTTGATGGTGTTGGAGTTGCCAGCCTCACCCACGGCCTTGTCATAGGCACCACCACCAGCGCATTGGATGCGGCTGACGGCACAATCACCAACTATTCAGGCAACTCCAACATTCAGCTTATGGGGCCTGTGGACCTTTCGGATGATAATGGCTACATCAACATAGCCCTTGCCACGGGCGGCGCCATTTCTGATGACGGGGCAGGACTAGGCTCCCTGCAGGAATCCGGCAACATAGCCCTCATGGGATCTTCGGTAACCGGCACAAGCGGTGCCGGCGCGGCAGATCGCCTGCACATAAATGCTGTTGACATCACCGGCGCCATTGCCGGTACTGTAACCACCTTCACCGCAGGCGTTACAAGGGTTGAAAGCACCATCAACAACATCCGCATTGTGGAGCCCATTGCAGGCTTTACAAACCTTTTCAACACCCTGGGCGGCATGGCTGCCTCCACTGGTGCGCAGAGCAACACAAACAATGTTGTTTTCAACGCCACAAATGGCGATGTAATTGTGCACCAGAGTGTGCTTGCAGCAGGCACGGCCCAGCTTCAGGCCTCCCGCGATATCCTGGTGGACGGCATATTGACCGACCGCACGGCAGACACCTTTGTGCAGGCCAACAATGTTATTCTGGTTGCCGGAGACGGCATTGGCGACCGTGCTCCTTACGACAACCCGGTTTACATCCGGGCCAACAACCTGTCCGCCACGGCAGGTGGGGGCGCAACGGGCACCAGCCACATCAACATTTACCAGGATGACCTTGGCGGAGCAGGCCAGAATCTGACCATAACCTCCCTGGCTGACTTGGTGGCAGGCGCAGGCAGCATTGACGGCGTCACCATGACAGACGCCACAAGCGTTGCGCCCCAAGGTTATGTGACTGTCACCAACATTGAGGGCAACCTCACCCTGCTTGAAGATGTTACATCTGCAACGGACGGCACCATAACTCTTACTGCTGGCTGGCAGGATCTTGTCGGTGGCGGCTCAACAAGCCGCATGATTGCCATTGGCACGGGTGTAAGCCCGGTGCTGGTGGACAATGTTGACGGCCTTATTTACCTCTACGCCGACAACCTGAACATAGCCACCGCAGCAGGCAACGAAGGCACGGTGGGCGACAATGCCGAAACCACCTTTGTCATGCCAGTCAACTGGTCTGATGCTGGCGCAAGCCAGTCCACCCTCATTGTTCTGGGCGGTGTCACGGCTGATGCTCAACGCCTGCTTTCCATAACCACTGCCGAGGCCCAGCGTTTCCAGAGCGCCACGGGCACACTCATCATCGGTTATGACGGCACAAACCGCAATATGAACAACATTGACCTGGGCGCGGCATTCCCGGCTGCACCTGCTGGCAATGCAGATTTTAGCAATGTGAACACGGTTCACCTGTATGCAGCGGCCAATGGCTTTGGCGCAGCGGGCGATATCAAGCCCGAAGACCCCAATGCCCAGATAATAACCACCAACCTTGCACTCACGGCTTCGGGCCTCATTGATGTGCGCACCCAGGTGGTCAATGTGGCGGCCAATGGCGAAGACACCTCCCCTGGCATCCGTATAATAGAGGATGCAGCAGGCGGCGACCTTGTTGTTCCGGCAGCGGGCGTGGATGGTGTTATAGGCATAAACGGCACTACCGGCCCCATTGAGGTTCGCGCCGAAAACGGCAACCTCACTGTTTCCGCCAACATTGGCTACGATGAAGCCCAGGCAGCAGGCCTTGCCGATACGGTTACCCTGGTGGCAGCAGGCCAGAACAACCAGTTCACCCTGGATAATGGCGCATGGGTTGTTACTGAAGGCTCAACAGATGCCAACCGCATTGATGTTTGGGCCAATAACCTGGACCTGCAAAATGCCGGTGGCATGAACGCCGGAGCAGGCGTTATTGCCATAAACACCCAGTTTGCGGGAACCGCCATTGAAGTAGGCAGCGCCCCTGGCGTGGATGGCGCAAACGACACCATGGAAATAGCTTTTTCCGAGCTTGCAAAGCTGTGGAGCACCACAAGGGTTGAGCTTCGCACAGCCACGGCCCGCGGCGCAGCGGGCGGAGCAGGGGCGGATATCTATGTTACCGATGCCGCAGGCGAGGGCGCAGCCCAGGCTTACAACTTCAGCACCCTTATTCTGGATTCTGCTGACAGCATCTGGACCGACTGGGCAGCACCCAACCCGGATTTCTACATTTCAGTTGACAACCTGGGCCTGCTTGCAGGCCAGGACATTGCCGGGGCAACCATAGGCACAGGACCTGTGGATCCCTTCTCCACAGCCCAGTTCCTCACGGATTCGCTTGTAATCGCAGCCCAGAACGCACAGAACGACATCTTCATCGAGAATGTCCGGGCAGCCATGCTTACCATCGGCGTTGTAACAGCCGATGCGGGGCTTATTGAGGGCGTTACCACACTTACCAACGGCGCAATCGGCATTGCCAATATGAATGACGGCATAAGCATTGACGCCCACATCATAAGTAACGGTGCAGCGGGCGATATTGCCATTGTGGGAGACTGGAATGCAGTCGTCGGCGGGGATGTTATCCTTAATGCCGGGGAAAACAGTGCAGACTCCATAATCGCCAATGGCGGGGCCAACAATGTGATGATTGATGCGGACGGCGCCATCATTAACGGTGCAAATCCTGCGCCCGGGGCCGATGGAGACAGCATCCGCGCCAACCAGGTGGCCTTGAGGGCATGGAATGACAACATTGGCACGGACGCCAGCCCCATAGCCATACATGCCAATGTTCTTGGTGCAAGGACAGCAGCGGGAGGACTTCTGGATCGCAGCATCTATGTGGACAATGTGGCTGCGGGCGGAGACCTCATCATAGGCCAGGCAGCCAATGTGCAAACTGGCATCGGCACAATTGACGGTGTTGTAACCAGCGGCGGTGCAGGCGATGACGGCTTTGTGCGCGTGCGCGCTCTGGACGGCAACCTCACCGTAACCCAGAATGTTACGGCCACGGGCAACGGCACGGTTCTGCTGGAAGCATGGGGCGACCTTGGCGATGACCACTGGTTCAACCATACCGGCGGGGTTATAAGCAGCACAAACCAGGACATAACCATAGTCGCCGACCGCATGAACCTTGCAACCGGCGCGCCCAACCAGATTCACACAACCCCCGGCACAGCTGGCGGAAATGTGATTTTGAGACCCTACAACGCTGCAATAAATGTTGAGCTTGGCGGCAATATACTAGGCGGCTACGCCACCAATGACGACCCGGCAGGCACCATGCGCCTCATTGAGGAGGAGCTTGGCACCATAAACACCAACGCTGCAAACGGCATTATTGTGGGAGACGCCACAGGGCTTTTGACCGGCACCATTCATCTTATTGCTGATCTTAACCTTTACGCTCCTTTTGGTGCGGGCAACCAGGCCCACAACATTGCAATGAAGACCGCCAACGAGACCAACCGGGCCATCTGGGACGGCACGGACGGGTTGACTGGCTTCACCATAACCGCAAACCAGATTTCCGCCCAGACTGTGGGCGCAGGCGGCGGCAACATTGATCTGACCTCCATGATGACTGCCGGAAACCTTGTTTCCGCCAGCACTGTGGGTACAAACGCCAACATCATCTGGGATGATAACGGCGCAAACGGTCTTGACACCAGCGGCGCCACCTTTGACGGCCAGTCGGGCATAACCACGGTGGACGGCCACATCGTCATCCAGACAAACGCCGACTTCACCGCAGGGGCGGGCACCAACATCTCTGCTGGCTGGGGTTCGGCCACCCCGCGCTTTCTGGTTGTGGAAGTGGCAAACAATGTCAACGGCCAGTTCACCCGCAACGCAGGCGGCACATTCCGGGCTTCGGGCGACATCCACCTCATTGCTGACGGCATGACCATCAACGACACGGTGGAAGTGCCTTCCGGCCAGAGCATCTGGATAATCCCCTACGATCCTGGCAACGGCGCAGACATTGACACCATCCGTTTGGGAATGCCGGGCTTTGCGGTGGATAATCTTGATCTCACTGCTGCTGAACTGGCAAACCTCAATGTCAACGGCGGTGGCAGCCTTGATGCGGTGGTCATAGGCCGTGGCGCAACAGCCACTGCGGCAGCCAACGCCGCGGTTGCAGGCCAGCCCGATGTTCCCCAGGCCTCCTTGTCCGTGGCCCTTGGCGACATCATTATAATGGACGCCATTGACCTTTCCGGCAGCTCCAGCGCCAACTACTCATTTGTCACGGACGGGGCCATTTACAACGACACCACCGGCCTTGTTTCGGCAATGAACGCCGCAAACCGCACTATCACCATCAACGGAGTTGTGACCCTTGATGCGGAAAACGGCATAGGGGTTCTCCAGGCAGGGCTTGGCGATGACGCCGCTCTGAATCAGGATTACGCAGACTGGTTCTCCGGCACCACCAACGAGCCTATCATGCTGCGCTCCGGGGACGGATCTCTTACCATTGCAGCCAGAAACGGCTCTGCTGGCGACATCGCCATCGCAATGGCAGTTGACCCGGCTCTTGCCGAGACCAACTTCGTGCTGGGCAGGGGCATAAACGGCTCTGTGGCAAACCTGTGGGGCGTGAGAAATTCAAGCTCCGGCAATGACATAGCCCTGTGGGTGGACCCGGCGGTTGACGCAATATACAACCCAAGCGGCAGTCTGGGAGTTGGCGTACACCACAAGGTTGTTCTCCACATCAACGAGGGCATCACGGCAACTGATCAGGGCCGCATCCTCATAGATGCAGGCATAGGCCAGGGCGCTGACAGCTCCTTTATAATCAACAGCGGCGACCCCAATGCCGAAGGCGATACGGCCAAAGGCGGCTCCGGCATCACCCAGGCTTCCACGGCGGACATTGTTTCCGGTTCGGGCAACATCTGGATCATCGCAGGCGATGATGATGACACTGACGCCACGAGCATGATTGACAATGATCTGGAATTCCTCATCGGCTATATTGAAACCGGCGAGGGTGTGGGCGGCGGCGAGTCCCGCGTGACCATCCGCTTTGACGGCAATGTGCGCGACAACAACGGCGGCGGCGTCAACATCCGCGCCCGTGCGCTCACAATTGACAACGCACCGGAATTCAACGACGAGTTCGGCGCAGGCGGCGATGAAATCGAGCTTGAGATCTCCGCATTCACCGCGGATGCAGGCTCCATCTACATTTCCAACAGCGGGGACCTTGAAATTGAAGACCCCAACCTGGACGGCGACAACAACCCGGAAACATGGTTCGAGACTGCTCCGGGCAACCCCCAGAACAACGCGGTGGGCGTGCGCGCCCGCCAGGGCGGCATAACCATCAATGTGGGCGTGAACAACCTGGTGGTCAACGGCGTTATCATGGCCCGCACGGATGATACCCACCTTGTGCCCAATGCGCCTGTTCCGGGCGCGGATATCCGCCTTGTGGCCGACACAATCGAGATAAACGCCTCCATCATTGCAGGCGGCTACGACCCCAACACGGGCGACACGGGCAACATAACAATCGAGCCTTTGACCAGCAGCCAGCCCATATTCCTGGGCCACGACCCGGAGGTTTCGGTTGCCGGCCTGGGCCTCACCCAGCGGGAGCTTAACTTCCTGCGCACCGATGAGAATGCCACAATCACCATCGGCCAGCGGGGCGGCACGGGTGCAGTGACCATTGGCTGGACAGGCGGCTCCACAGTTCACTTCGACAACCAGGTTGTGGATGTGGATGATTCCACCGTATGGTATAACCCGGTGCTGGACCCCACAGTTACCAATGTTTACGGCGACCGCAACAATGACGGCATTGTGGATGCCCTGGATCTCACCGAAGGGCCGGCCAACGCATTGTACCGCTTTGGAAGCATTGCCCAGGGGCCCAATGGGCAGACCGATGACGGCACGGAAGTGCTTGCGCCCATGCCCAATGTGACCATTTACGGCGGAACCACAACCTTTAACCAGGCCCTGCATTTCTATTCCGGCAAGACCTTTACTCTGGAACTCACGGGCGCTGTAATTGATAACCACAACGGCCCGGATACGGCCGAGGGCGCAGACATTGTCACCATCGCCCGCGCATGGGATGCAGGCCTTGGCGCATGGGCACGCACGGCAAACAGCACGGGTGCGGCCATAATCACCGCAGTGGGCGGAATAGGTGACGGTGGGGCTGACCTTTATGACTTCACAGACGGCAACCCCCTTGAAACAGCGGTGCATGAGCTTTCCCTGCTCAACAAGGACAAGGCCAACAGCTCTTCAGACATTGCTGTCGTCAACTTCGGCTCTGCATCCGCAGGCCTGCTGCTCAACGGCGCAGTGAATATGGATGGCGGTGCTGCAAAGGCTGCTTCTGCCCTCTTTGGCGGAGACCTCTTTGTGCGGGCCAATGAAGGCGGCGCTGCTGGCAATAACATAACCCTTGAAATAATTGACGGCGGCGTGGGCGGTCTTGCGGTCATCGTCATCGGCAATGACATACAGATTGACCTTGGCGGCGATGTGGTGACAGATGCCGACATCGCGGCAGCCATCAATGCCGATGTTGCTGCAAGCGCCCTGGTAAATGCAGTGGGCGGCGCAGACCCTGCCTCCCTCCAGGCAGCAACAAACCTTGCGGGCGGCGGCAATGCAGGCAACATCAAAATTCAGTCCAGAAGCCCGCTCACGGTGAATGCAGATGTCATCAATGTTGGATCAGGCGGAATCAACCTGGAGGCAACTGAATCCGGCCTTGACACCGATGATCTGACCATCATGCAGGGCGTTTACATCGGCACGGACAGCGGCGATATCCGCCTTTCCGCTGGCGATGATATTCTTGTGGCCGGAAACGGAACCAACATACTCATCCAGACGGGCGGGGCAGGCAACATACTGCTTGAGGCGGATACGGCAGGAACCACGGGCGGCATCATTGATCTGGTGGGCACGGGCGCGGCTGTTGGCGACAACGCAGACGCCTTGATCCGCCAGCAGGGCACGGGAAATGTGACCCTGGACGGCCGCAGCGATGTGACCGTGAGCAAGATAGTTGCCGGAAACGATGTGCTTGTGCAAAGCAACACAGGCTCGGTTTACCTTGTGGGTGCCATCAAGGAGCAGAGCGGCGTCTTCACCAGCGCAGGACTTATTGATGCTGGCGGAGCTGTTCGTGTCAACGCACTTGACAGGATTTTCATCGGCCCGGACCCGGCTGTTGTCACCCTTGATTTGGGCCAGATGACCAACATAACAGCCCAGAAAAAAATTACCCTCAACGCCCTTGGAAACGGCATTGTGTTGAACAGCGACACGGCCATCACAAGCACCCAGGACAGCGTTGATATTCTTGCAACCGTGTCAACAGCCCCCGGCGGCGACATCAACGGCTCAAGCCTTCTTGTAAATGCTGCCTGGAACATCATCGCTCTTGGCATTGATCTTTCCGGCGGCGCGGCCTCCGGCGACACTGCGGGCTTTGATGCTGGCAGCCTCTCCCTGGTCACGCAGTTTGGCGATATCTTTGTTGGCGACATCACGACTGTCGGCTCGGATGGAAACGATGCGGGCTTGGGCGCACAGGCTGGCGGCGCTGGCGGCTCTGTCTATATAAAGGCAGGCAGGAACGCCTCTGTGGTCAGCATAACCACCAACGGCGGAAATGCCAGTGTGGACCTTGGCGGAGTCGGCGGAGCTGCAATGGGCGGAGATGCAGGCGATGTCGAGATTATGGCTGGCCAAAACATCAGCTCCGGCGATATATTCGCCCAGGGCGGATGGTCAGACAGCGACGGGCTTGTTGCAGCAGACGGCCCTGACGGCGGAGACATCACCCTCACCGCGGGCGGCCTTATCACCCTCAACGACAGTGATTTTGACGGCTATGCAAACCTTCAGGCCGATGCAGGCTTTGAAACCTTTGTTCCTCCTGGCTTACTCGGCAATGCCGGTGTCGTCACCATAAACGGAGAAACGCTTGCAAACGCCGATTTGTACATGAGCGGCAAAGACATCATCGTAAACCGCGATATCCGCACAGCCACATGGAATGTTGGCGATGATTACGGCAGCTATGGCGTCACCATCAGCAACACCACAACCATTGTCCTTAACGGCAATATCAGCACCGCCAATGTGACTGGCTTTGATACTGCGGCGGACAACACCATAACAACCGGCACCATCTCCTTGGATGCAGAAACGGGCATTGTCGGCAACGGCCGACTCATCACAGGCAACGCAGCCATTGCAGGCAGCGATGCAGGCAACGATGCAGTCACCTCCGGAGACATCTTCCTGCTTGTGCTTAACGGAAGTGTCGCCCTCACGGCGGACAACGCCCTTACGGTGGGTTCTGCTTCGGGCAACAACAATGCAGATACGGTTGTGACGGCCGGTAGCATCAACATAATCGCCAACAGCGTTGGCACGGGCGTGCCCGGCCAGGGCCTGGATGTATCATTTGGCAAGGCGCGGTTTGGCTCCACCAACAACGCTGGCGTCATCAATGTTACCACCATGGGCGGGGCTGGCTACGCCGGCGAAATCTCGCTGACCTCCGGCGAAGACCTTGTTGTTGGCGATCTGGTTACTGATCTTTCCGATCCCTTATCGAGCCAGTTCGTGACAATCTCCACCACCGGCTTTGGCGCTCTTACTCTGGCCGGTTTCTACGGGGCCGACCTGGAAACGGATGTGTTTGATCTGTCAACACAGTTTGGCGCTCTTACCGTTGATACGGACATCACCGGCGGCTCCTTTGATATTGCCACCCAGGGCGGTAATGTGGTTGTAAACGCCACTCTGGCAACAGCAGATGTGACCGTTGCCTCAACTGCAGGCGATGATGCTGCGGTTTCCGGCTCAATCAACATAACTGCCGCCAATGCAGGCGCTTTGACCGGAACCGGCACAATCCAGACCGGCAATGCAATTGTTGATGCAGCGGGCGGCGGCCTGGACACTGCTGATTCCGGTTCCATAACCGTCAATGTGGGCGGCACAATCACCGGCCTTGCCTTTGTAACAGGTGATGCAACGGTTGATAACCCCGATGGCGATGACATCGCCACAGCAGGCTCCATCAGCCTTACAGGCGATTCCATTGGTACGGATACTATTTTTGTGTCCACGGATCTCGGCACAGCAACGGGAGATGTCGCTAACAACGGCGTGCTTACCCTTGCCTCCCGCGGGCTTTTCAGCGCAGGCAACATTTTTATAACAAGCCCGTCAGACCTCTACCTGGGAACAGTCTCCACCAATGCTGACACCCTCCAGGTCGTGCACATACAGACAACCGGCGGCGGCGACCTCTATCTTGTGGCAAACAATGCCCTTGATGATGATGTCCTGCTGGAATCTGACGGTGATGTAGTTCAGGATGAGCACCTCTCCACAGAATCGCTCACAATAGTTGCAGCCGGTGCCATTCAGCAGGTGGACGGCGATGAGATATTCGCCACCACAAATGGCGCCATGAGCCTCACGGCCCATGGTGCTGTTGCCGGTGCAGCAATTGGTACGGATGCTCTCACACCTCTCAATGTCAGCGTTGTGGGCGGCAACCTCACTCTTACCACAACAGATGTTGACGGCAGCATCTTTGTAACCTCAACCCCCACAATCAACCTTGGCGTGGTTTCCACGGAGGCCAACACGGCCCAGACCGTTGAAATCACCACCACGGGCGGTGCGAGCGACATTGTTGTGGCAGAGGCTTCCGCTCTGGATGCACTGGACACGGTGACCTTAACCAGCGGGCGTGATACTCTGTTTGATGCAAGCTTTGAAGCAGGTTTTGTGACGGTCAATGCCGGACGCAACATTGACAATGTGGGCGGCAACGAGTCTGTTTCCTCCACAGGCGCGGCTGCTGACCTCACCCTCACCGCCCAGGGCGGAATCGGCGTGAGCGCAAGCCCGCTTCTGGTTTCCGCAACCGGCAATCTGGTTCTTACAACTGCCGGGGCCGATGCAGCAGGCGACATCTATGTTTCCAGCGCAAACAATGTGAACCTGGAAACAATCACCACAGATGGCGCAACTGCCCAGACCGTGCGGGTTGCCACAACAGGCGCAACGGATATAACCGTTGTGGGCGCACAGAACTCCAACGACAACCTCACCCTTGCCGCCGGACAGAGCGTGCTGGTGGATGAAGACATAACCACCACGGGCACCCTCACCTTGACAGCGGCAACCGGCGAGATAGACAGGGTCACGGGCGATGAGCTGCTCACAGCCCCCACCATGACCCTTACCGCGGCAACAGGTATAGGCCTGGCAGGCGGCCTTGATGTGGTGACAGCGACCCTTACCGCCTCCACTTCCGGCGCGGGTGCAGATATTATTATCAATGACAACGCAGCAACAGCGGCTGTCACGGCAACACTTACCACCACGGGCGTAGGTGCAGACATTGCCTACTATCAGTCCGGCGGCCAGACGCTTGCCCTCACCGCCACCACGGTGGACGGCGACATAGGAGCGGAAAATAACGCCAGCATCACCGCAACGCTGGTCACGGCAGGCGGCGCTGGCAGCAACCTGGACCTGACCACGACCGCCGGGGACATAACCCTGGTGCAGGCGGCGGCAGGTGACACAGCCTTTATCACGGCGGCAGGCCAGATAATTGACGGCGGGGATGCTGCAATTGATCTCACCGCCACCAACGCAGTGCTCACAGCAGGCACGGGTATAGGCGACAACGGCGGAGCAGGTGCAGGCCAGCCTTTTGCCCTTGAAACGGCGGTGACCAACCTCTCGGCCCAGACAACAAGCGGTGACATAGCCCTGCGGAACACGGGCGCACTCACCATAGTGGGTCCGGGTGTGGCCATCCTTGCAGGCAATGCAGATAATGACATCCGTATCGGTGCGGCCAGCCCGCTCACGGTGAATGCAGCGGTGACCAACAACGGCGGCGGCAACATCGGCCTGGCGGCATTCGGCAACACGGTCGCCGATGACCTGACCATCAATGCAGCAGTAAGCGCAACAGGCGGCAACGGCAACATAAGCCTGGTTGCAGGCCATGACATCCTGGTCAACGCCGATGTGACCGCGGCCAATGCAGGCAATGTGGCGGCCTTTGCAGGCGAGGACTGGACAGACGGCCTGATTGATCAGGACGGACATCCCCAGGGTGATATCGTGCAGGCCAACGGCACGCTCATTGGCTCCGGCACTGGCGTCATTGTTCTTGACGCGGCCCGCAATGTCACGGTTGCCAACGCCACCACGGGTGGCAATGTCAACATCATTGCCCGCAGGGGCGCGGTGATTGACGGCGGCGATGCAGCTCTTGATGTTACGGCTGATGTGCTGACCATTGCAGCGGCAACAGGTGTTGGTAACCTCAACGCGCTTGAGA
>JASEHB010000337.1 GCA_030018745.1 Desulfatibacillaceae bacterium
CAAGGTCAGGAGGCGGGTTGTCTAGAAAAACCTCAAGGCCTGTGCGGACTTTGGCAACATCTGGAGTTGGAAGCATGGCAAGCCTCTTTATGAACAAGCTTATTCAACTGGTGTTAACCAAAAAATATTTTCAAAAAGGGTTTCCCCCGGCCTTTTTAACCAATAATTTTTAACAATGATAACGCCTTTGGATTAAGCACCAAAAACGCATCCGGGCATTATGGTTGATTTTTTTTGGCCGATATTGGAGCTTTCCTATCAAAGGCTCCTTTTAGCGGTTTTTTGTTTTTTTTGCCAGGGGTGCTGTCTTTTGCATAAGCCAAAATACCCTGGACAAATCCGTTAACAGGATTTTTTTTATGCTTTCTATTTACATCATGTCAATAAACCTGACAAGATACTTTTAATAAACTGATTTTTTCCTGCCCGAAGGCAAGCTTGATTTAAAAATGCTCTTGCAGTAATTGAATGCCAGTAAAAAGGCTTTAAAAAAGCCGTAGGAAGTCCGTTCTGCCGGGCGCCTTGGCGGGCGGGTTTTGCAGCCAATAGCAGAGCCTGTTTTTTCAGACAGGTTCCATCATGGGAAAGAAAAAGATGCCCCAAAATTTGAAAAAAGGGCCTGAACCCCGAAAAGACATAGCCAACATTGCCCCCTATGTGCCCGGAAAGCCCATTGAGGAGCTTACCCGGCAATACGGCATAGCAAAGCCTGTCAAGCTTGCCTCCAACGAAAACCCGCTTGGGCCGCCGCCGATTGCGCTTGAGGCCATACAAAAGGCATTGTCGTCCCTGCACCGCTATCCGGACGGCGCAGCCAGAATCCTTGTGGCAAAGCTGGCCCAAAAGCTTGGCGTTGAAGATGGCTGCGTAATTTTGGGCAACGGCTCGGATGAAATAATCCAGGTCCTTGCCCTGGCCTATTTAAACCCCGGCGATGAAGCTGTGATGAGCGACCCATCCTTTTTGATGTACGAAATTTCTGTGCGCACGGCAGGCGGGGTTCCGGTCAAAATTCCGCTGAAAAACATGACCTGGGACATGGACGCCACCCTTGCCGCCATTGGCCAGCGCACCCGCATCGTGTTTGTGAACAACCCCAACAACCCCACAGGCGCGAGCATTTCCAAGGCCGAGTTTAGCGCATTTCTGCAGCAGATACCCTCCCATGTGATTGTGTGTGTGGATGAGGCCTACATAGATTTTGTTCGGGACAAAAACTGCGCCATTGGCACGGATTATTTGAAATCGGACAATAATACGGTTGCCGTTCTGCGCACCTTTTCAAAAATATATGGCATGGCCGGGCTGCGCCTAGGTTATGGAATAATGCCCCAGGAAATCTGCGGAATTCTAAACCGCATTCGTCTGCCCTTTAACGCCAACTCCCTGGCCCAGGCTGCTGCCACAGCCGTGCTGGATGATGACGGCTTTGTAGCCAAAACCCGCAAAACCGTGCACGAGGGGCTGGATTATCTTTATGGGCAGATGGAGCAGATGGGTTTGGATTTCGTGCCAAGCCAGGCCAATTACTTTCTTGTGAAAATGCCTGTAAGCGCAGACGAGGTTTTTGAAGCCCTTTTGCAAAAAGGGGTGATTGTGCGCTCCATGAGAGCCTACGGATATCCGGATCACATCCGTGTGAGCGCAGGCCTTTTTGAAGAAAACCAGCGCTTTGTGGATGCCTTGAAGGCGGTTCTTGCATGAAAAAGCCCCTTGTGACCATAGATGGGCCTGCCGGAGCGGGCAAGACCACCGTGAGCCGCGAGGCTGCAAGGCGGCTTGGCTATTCCTATGTGGATACGGGTGCGCTTTACCGGGGCCTTGCTGTTATGGCTGCTGAAAAAGGGGTGGGGGCTGATGACCAAAAGGGCCTGGCCCGGATAATGGAAAACCTGACCCTGAAGTTTGAAAAGGACGAAAAGGGCGATTCCCGCCTTCTGGCAAACGGCCGGGATATTACGGCCCTGCTGCGCACAAACGAGGTCTCCATGCTGGCATCCGCCGTTTCCGCCCTACCTGCGGTCCGGCAATGGCTGCTTGATTTGCAGCGCAATTTAGGCAGGGAAGGCGCAGCGGTTTTTGAAGGCAGGGACATGGGAACAGTTGTCTTCCCCCAGGCAGGGGCCAAGTTTTTCCTCACGGCAGACCCGTCCGTTCGAGCAAGGCGCCGCCATGCGGAGCTTGTGGCAGCAGGCAGGGAGATTGCCTACGAAAAGGTGCTGGCAGACATAATAACCCGCGATACAAACGACTCCACCCGCGCTGTTGCCCCCCTTAAGCCCGCCCCTGATGCCGTGATTTTGGACTCAACAGACAAGACCGTAGATGAGGTGGTGGAAAGCATTCTGAACCTTGTCAGGCAAAAGCAGGGCTGATCCGAAGCTTTTTTGCATTTTGAATGTTTTTTAAGGCCCCTGCCCAAACCCCGCTTTTTTTGCAGCAGCGCATATCCGGCCCCATCGCCTTTTTAGGCGGGCTTTTGGGCTGACAGGCAAAATTCAATTTTGATTTGTTTTTTGCCTTGACATCTGGTATACAGAACAACTTTACGCTTGGCGTAAAATGCCGTTTAAAACGGCGCAACAGGACCAGAGAGCAGTTTCACCACATGGAAGCCCAGGAAAGAGGAAACCAAATTGGAAAACCTAACAGCCAAACCCGAACAGGAAGCACAGGTAGAGAGCCAGGAGGCTTCCGCCTCCAAGGATGCACCCGAAAACACGGAAGCATCCGCACCCGTAACAACTTCAACTGCTTCAGATGCGCCTGCCCAAAATCAGGAGGGCCAGGGGGAAAGCCCGGAGGAACCGGAAATCCAGTCCATGGATGATCTGGCAGCCCTTTATGAGGATTCCTTCAAGCGCTTTGAGGAAGGCGAAGTGGTCCGGGGAAGAATCGTCCAGATCGACAAGGAATTTGTGCTGGTGGACATCGGATACAAATCCGAAGGTCTTGTGCCCATACGCGAGTTCTTTGAAGAAGGCGTCATGACAGCCAAGGTGGGGGATGAGGTGGATGTCATGGTTGAGCGCCTTGAAAGCGAGGACGAGGGCGTTCATGTTTCAAAGGAAAAGGCCTCCAAGATCAAGGTCTGGGAGGAAATCCGGGAAGCCTACGAACAGGAAGGCACTGTGGAAGGCACCATCACCCATCGGGTCAAAGGCGGATTTTCCGTGGACATCGGCGTCCCGGCATTTTTGCCCGGCTCCCAGGTGGATCTCCGTCCTGTGAGGGATCTGGATTCCATGGTGGGCAAGGAATACACCTTCAAGGTGCTCAAATATAACCGCAAGCGCAGCAACATTGTGCTGTCCCGCCGCGTTATTCTTGAAAAAGATCGCGAATCCCAGCGCTCCAAGACTTTAGCCACCATTCAGGAAGGCAAGGTCATGGAAGGCCAGGTCAAGAACATCACCGAATACGGCGTGTTCGTGGACCTGGGCGGCATAGACGGCCTGCTTCACATCACCGACATTTCCTGGGGCAGGGTCAAGCATCCTTCGGAAATGTTTTCCGTGGGCGACACCATTTCGGTCAAGGTGCTGGATCTGGACCTTGAGCGCGAGCGCGTGAGCCTGGGCATGAAGCAGCTCAAGGAAGATCCCTGGACAGAGGCCGGAACAAAGTACAGCATAGGCGCCAAGGTTTCGGGCAAGGTTGTAAGCCTGACCGATTACGGCGCATTTGTGGAGCTGGAGGAGGGCATAGAAGGCCTCATCCATGTTTCGGAAATGAGCTGGACCCGCAAGATCCGTCATCCTTCAAAGGTTGTGAATGTGGGCGATGATGTGGACTGCGTGGTTTTGGACATAAAGCCCAACAACCGGCGCGTAAGTCTGGGCATGAAGCAGGTAACGGAAAATCCCTGGGATGTCATCGGCGAAAAATACCCTGTCGGGACAAC
>JASEHB010000338.1 GCA_030018745.1 Desulfatibacillaceae bacterium
CAAAGGGCAAAAAACGGCTGTTTGAACCACGAAAAACACGAAAAGCACGAAAAAATGCAGATTGCTCAAAAAGAACCGGAACCGTCATTTTGTTCCGGATGCAAAGCCTGAAGCGCCCATGACGGCTTGTTGTCATATCCGGGAAGAAAGCCAAAACAAATTCGTTATGTTTCAAATGCCCTGGCCCTGGCCAAAGGGAAAGCCTTTTTGTTTTGCGCCCCAAATGCCTGCGCCGGTATTCCTGCATCCGGCTTCCTTGACAGCAGTAAAAAAGGGCCTTATGACCTTTTACAGGCCTTTTGATTTGGTTATGGCCCCGTATTTGGCCCTTATTTAACGAAGTCAGACCCGGCAAAGGGAGAAAGCTCTTGCAGCAGCAGCTCTTAAAATCAGCGCCAAAAGCAGGTAAATGGATTGCCGTCCTGATCCTGCTTTTCTTCTGCACCTCCTGCGCCGGGGTTGGCCCCTCAACGCCTTCCGATGGCAAGGCAAGGGCGCTGCTTGAAACGCTTTTGCAGGAAAACGCAAAGCAGCACGCATTTAACGGCGCTGGCCGCTTTGGAATAAAGGAGCAAAATTCGGGGATGTCGGGCAGAATCCTTTGGATGGGCATTGCACCCGACAAACTCCGGGTGGAAATGCTAAACCCCTTTGGCCAGCCCATTGTCAGCGCTTCATCGGACGGCACACGGGTTTACGCGTTCGACCGCGCCCAGGGCCGCTTCCACACCCGCCCCAAGGGCCGGGGCGATTTGGAAAGCATACTGGGCATATCCATTTCTGTTTCAGACATGGTTCTGCTTTTTTCCGGGCGCGTGCCAATAGCAGGCAGCCGCGCACGCATGGCCGCAGGTCCTGGCCAGCCCAATCGCCTTGAAATTGTTGATTTTTTTGGCAATATCCGCCAGAGTATTCTCTTTGATGATGATTTTTCCCGCGTGCTTGAAACCACGGTGTATTCATCGGCCAGCACCCCTGCCTGGACAGCGGTGCTGGATTACGCCGGGGACAGGGCCATGCCGTCCGTAAAAGTGCATGACACCACGGGCCGGGAGTTTTATCTTGAAGTGGAAAAGTTTGATGCAGCAGCCCAGGTGGATTTGGCAGGCTTTGTCCTGCAACCGCCTGCCAGATAGAAGCTTGCTTTGGTTTAACAAAGCAGTGTTTCACCCATAAATAAACCAGGCCCTGCAAAAGGCGGGACCACATAAGGAGAACAAAAGCCATGAGTGAGAAAAAGCAGGAAGGCTGCCCCAGCAGCGGAGGGTGCAGCGGAGGCAATGCAGCAATGGCCATGCAGGACAAGCTCATTGAAAGCTCGCTCACCAGAATAAAGAACAAGCTTGTGGTGATGAGCGGCAAGGGCGGGGTCGGCAAAAGCAGCATAGCAGCCAATATTGCAGCAGGCCTTGCAAAGCGCGGCCACAAGACAGGCCTTCTGGATGTGGACCTCCACGGCCCTTCCATTGCCTGCATAATGGGCATAAAGGATATGCTCGATGTTACCCCCGACAACTTCATCGTGCCCTGGAAATATGGCGACAACCTAAAGGTGGTTTCCATGCAGGCGCTCATGCCTGAAAAAGATACGGCCGTCATCTGGCGCGGCCCTGCCAAGCACGGGGTCATCCGCCAGTTCATTGCAGATGTTGAGTGGGGCGATTTGGACTTTCTGGTGATTGACTCGCCCCCAGGCACTGGCGACGAACCCCTCACAGTGGCCCAGGTGGTCACAGGCGCAAGGGCGGTGATTGTCGCCACCCCCCAGGAGGTGGCCCTGGCTGATGTGAGAAAATCCATAAGCTTCTGCGCCACGGTGGGCCTTAAAGTTGAAGGCCTCATCGAAAACATGGGCTCCTTTGCCTGCCCCCACTGCGAAAAGAAGATAGACCTTTTTCCTGCTGGCGGCGGCCAGTTCACGGCAAAGAAAATGGGCATTCCGTACCTGGGCAGCCTTCCCTTTGACCCCAATGTGGTCCGCGCCTGCGACCAGGGCCTGCCGGTGGCAAACTTCAAGGCCGAAAGCCCCTTTGTGGCAGCCCTGGATGAGATTATTGACAAAATAGAGAAAAACGCCGTTGCATAAAAAGCTGGCTCTGCCTCATAATAATTTGTCCGGGCGGCAATTTTTGGCCAAAAGCCGCCCGGACAAAAAAGCACGAATTCAGGCAGATTATCTGCCGCAGCAAATTCTCCCCCCAAAAAAACCAAGGAGCGCGCCATGTCCCTTCCTGACCGCAACAATCCATACAGCTTCAACGAGTATCTGGCCTGGAGGCAGTCTGTGGACTACTGGGCGGACGACCCCTTTTTGCAGAAGGTGGTGGCGAAAGCTGCCGGGGACGACTTTGGCCGCATAGAGAAAATCGCCCGGGAGGTTTCACAAAAGGCTTCCTATCACTGGCGCGATCTGGCCGATACCGCAGCCCGCCCGGAAAACCGGCCTTTTGTGATGCACTATGACGGCCACAACAACCGCATAGACCGCATTGTGCGGCCAATGGAAACCCTTGCCCTTGAAAAGGAGGTTTTCGGCCTTGGGCTTTTTTCTCAAAAAAGAACGCCCCTTGAGAGAATGGTCATAACCTATCTCACCTCCCAGAACTCGGAATCCTGTGTCATGTGCCCCATAACCTGCACAGAAGGGCTTGTGGCGGTAATTGAGCAATGCGGCGGCGGGCCGCAGGTGGGAGAAATCCTATCGCACATGAAGGAAGGCAAAGACGGCGAATTTGCCATCGGCGCGCAGTATCTTTCAGAAATCCAGGGCGGAAGCGATGTTCCGGCCAATGTGCTGGAAGCCGTGCCTGAAGGCGATTTTTTCCGGCTTTACGGCAAAAAGTTCTTTTGCTCTGCAACACATGCCGATTATGCGGCAGTTACCGCAAAGCCCGTGGGCAGCGAAAGGGTGGCCCTTTTTGTGGTGCCAAGCTGGCTGCCGGGCAACAAGCAAAAGGAGATAAGAAACAGCCAGACCATAGACCGCATAAAGTGGAAGATGGGCACAAGCGAGCTTACAACAGCGGAAATCACCTACAACGGCGCAGTCGCCTATCCCATAGGCCCGCTTGACCGCGGCCTTGCAAACGCCGTTGGCATAGTGCTGGCGCTATCCCGCCTGAACA
Source organism: Desulfatibacillaceae bacterium (assembly GCA_030018745.1). Classification (GTDB taxonomy): domain Bacteria; phylum Desulfobacterota; class Desulfobacteria; order Desulfobacterales; family Desulfatibacillaceae; genus JAGVAW01. The sequence goes on from JASEHB010000338.1 coordinate 3,126, forward strand.
TAGGCCTGTGGTCTGCTGCGGGCATGGCCCGCGGCTCGCGCGAGGCAAACAAATACGCTGCCTTCCGCACGGCATTCGGTGTGCCCATAAATGTTTTCCCCATGCTGCAAAACCAGCTTGAGCAGATGGAGCACGAGGCAAAGCGGGCAACCGCCGGGGCTTTCAAGCTCAACATGGCCTACTACAATATGCCCGGCGGCGTGAGCGGCGGCCTTGGAGCGGACGAGCCGCTGGAAACAAAAAAGAAAAAATTTGAGCTGCGGATTCTTATAATGCTCCAGAAAATAGCCACAGCAAAGGACTCTGTGGAAATGGGGCATCTGGCCATGAGCGTTTTTGGCGGGCATGGCGTGATGGAGGATTTTTCCCAGCTTCCGCGCTTTTTCCGGGATGGCGTTGTGAACGAGCTTTGGGAAGGCCCAAGAAATGTGCTGCTCACCCAGATGCACCGGGACTTCCAGCGGGCCGCAGCCTTTTATGCGCCGGGGGATTTTGTCAGAAGCATCCTCAAAGGGGCTGATGAGCGCAGGGTAAGCTCCCTGGCAAACGAGCTTGAGGAGATAATCGCCCATCCAAGCCTTTTGGACAACAACATGGAAACAAGGCTTGCCTGCATTGCATGGGATAATTACTGCGATAAGCTTTTTCATGCGTATCAAGATCACTCCCTTCTAGAGATAAACGAGGCGGCCCCAGGGAAACGATAGCGGCGTTGCGCTTCGCCGTGCAGGAACTCGATGTACAACAAGTACACCTCGTTCCTGCCCG
>JASEHB010000339.1 GCA_030018745.1 Desulfatibacillaceae bacterium
CGAAGGCCGCCGGGGGTGTCGCTCAATTTCACGGGCGTGTTTATGGCTGTAACCTTGCCGCCCTTGCCGTCATCCATTTCCTGCACAACCCCCCGCTCCCGGAAAAGGGGCAGGTCCAGAACTTCAGGTAGATTCTTGATGGGCGCAACACAAACATCCTCCTGGCCCAGCATTGCCTCCCACTGGGCAAGGGTTTTCTGCTTGAAAACCTCGGCAAGCTTTGAGTGGATTTCCTCGCGCCGGGCCTCATCGTATTGAAGCATCACAAAGTCGGCAGGCAGCTCCAAAAGCTCGCAAAGGCGGCTCCAGAAGCGGTTTTCCACCGCGCCCACGGAAAGGAAGCGGCCGTCCTTTGTTTGGTAGGTGGAGTAACAGGCATAGCGGTGGGAGAGCATGGTCTGGCTGCGCTCCGGCACCATGCCCAGAACCTGGTTGAGCATGAGCAGAACCGGCTGGAGGCTCACCATGCAGTCTGTCATGGAAATATCTATGTACTGGCCCTTGCCCGTGCGCTGGCGGGCCACAAGGGCAAGCAGTATGCCAAGAGCCCCGTAAATGCCGCCTCCGGCAATGTCTGCTATCTGCACTCCGGGTATGGACGGGGGCCTGTCCTCGGCTCCTATGAGGTTTAACACGCCCGAATAGGAAAGGTAATTGGCATCATGGCCTGCAACATTCTTAAAAGGCCCGTCCTGGCCGTAGCCTGTTATGGAGCAGTAAACCACCTTGGGGTTTATGGCCGAAAGGGTTTTGTAGTCAACGCCAAGCTTTTCCACAACACCAGGGCGAAAGCCTTCCATGACCACATCTGCATCTTTGGCAAGCTCAAAGAATATTTTTTTGCCCTGCTCGCTTTTAAGATTTAGGGTTACATGCTCCTTGTTGCGGTAAACGGTTGAAAGGAAAAGGCCTTCAGCCTTGTATCTCTTATCTTCCAGAGCGATTACCCGCGCCCCGTGGTCAGCTAAAATCATGCTGCAATACGGGCCGGGCAGCAGCCTGGAAAGATCAATAACCTTGATGCCGGAAAGGGCCCCTTTGTTTTCCATGAAAAACTCCTTTTTTGGTTTTGCGGGATACAGGCTTTATTAGCCGCAGGCGCGCAGCAAAAAAAGCTTTATTCCCCCTTGAATTGAGGTTTGCGTTTTTCCAGAAAGGCGCTCATGCCCTCCCTTTGGTCCTTGGTTGAAAATAGCCACTCAAAGCAGCGGCCTTCATAAGCTATTCCCTGGGCAAGGGGCATTTCCATGCCGTGGTTAATGCAGGCCTTGGTTAGCATCACGGCCAAAGGCGGGCGCTTGGCAATCTTTTCTGCAAGTGCCCTGGCCTCATCCATAAGCTTTTCGGGCGGCACCACCTTGTTAACAAGGCCAATTTCAAGGGCCTCCTTTGCGCTTACCCGGCCTCCTGTGTAGAGAAGCTCCTTGGCCCTGGTAAGGCCCACCACGCGGGGCAGGCGCTGGGTGCCGCCTGCACCGGGAATCACGCCCAGGTAGATTTCCGGCTGGCTGAACAGGGCGTTGTCTGCGGCAATACGCAGATCACAAGATAAGGCAAGCTCTGTGCCTCCGCCCAAGGCCAGGCCGCCCACAGCAGCAATAACAGGCCGGGTGAAGGCCTCTATGCTGTTGAAAACCCGCTGAATCAGCGCAATGAAGGGCCGGATTTGTGACGGGGCCGTGACTGTAACCATCTGGGAAACATCCGCCCCTGCGCAGAAAAAGCGCTCATCCCCGGCAATGATGACAACCCGCACGGAATCGTCCTTTTCCAGGTTGATGAAACATTGCTCAAGCTCTTCGAGCAGTTCAAGGCAAAGGGCGTTGAACACTTCGGGCCGGTTGAGCTTGACAATGGCGATGTTATTTTCAACGGAAACCGTGAGCATATTAAATTGCATTGCCTCCTCCTTGCCTTTTTTTAGGCTATTTGGCCAGTTCGGGGATGTTTGCGTAATGATCAAGGGCTTGGGGGTTGAGCAGGGCATCCTTGTTTTTCACGGGCTTGCCCTCAATCACATTCTTTACGGCAATCTCCACCTTTTTCATGTTCAGGGTGTAGGGGATATCAGGCACATCAATGATCAGCGCAGGCACATGACGGGGCGAGGCATTCTCCCTTATGGCCTTTTTGAGACGGCCCTTCAATTCATCGGTCAGGGCAAAGCCTTCTGCCACCTTCACAAAAAGAATGACGCGGATATCATCATCAAAATCCTGGCCCACAACAACGCAATCCGCCACTTCCTCAAACTTGTCCACAACCGTGTAGATTTCGGCAGTACCTATGCGCACGCCCCCTGGGTTTAGGGTGGCGTCCGAGCGGCCATACATTATAACCCCGCCCCGCGGGGTGACCTCAATAAAATCCCCGTGCCGCCACACGCCCGGATATGTGTCAAAGTAGGCACCATGATACTTGGCTCCCTGTGGGTCATCCCAAAAATAAAGGGGCATGGATGGAAAGGCCTTTGTGCAAACAAGCTCGCCCTTCTGGCCCACAACGGGCTTTGCGTTTTCGTCCCAGGCCTCCACAGCCATTGCAAGGCCCCGGCATTGAAGCTCGCTTGTATATACAGGCCCCATGGGGTTGCCCAAAGCAAAGCAGCCGTTAAGATCCGTACCTCCGGCAATGGAGGCAAGCTGCATATCAGCCTTTATTTGGTTGTAAACCCACTCAAAGGCATCTGCAGAAAGGGGTGAGCCGGTGGAAAGAAGCGTCTTTAGGGATGAAAGGTCAGCAGCATCCTTTGGAATGTAATCTGTTGCCATGAGCGCGCCTATGTAGCCTGCGCTGGTGCCAAAAACCGTGAAGCGCTCATCCTGGGCAAGCTCCCACAGCACGGCCGGAGTGGGATGAAAGGGGTTGCCATCGTAAAGCACAATGGTGCAGCCCGTAAAAAGGGCGCTGGCAAGCCAGTTCCACATCATCCATCCGCAGGTGGTGAAGTAGAAAAGGGTGTCATCGCGGGTGAGATTTGTGTGCAGAATGTGTTCCTTGGCATGATGAACAAGTATGCCGCCAGCACTCTGAACCATGCACTTGGGCAGCCCCGTGGTGCCGGATGAATACATGATGTAGAGGGGGGTATCAAAATCAAGCTGGGCAAAATCTATGGAAAGGCCATTTTCGGCGCTAATAAAGTCATCCCAGAGCACGGCGTTTGGCAGAAAGGCAATATCGGGCTTTTCGCATATATAGGGAACCACAACCAGTTTTTTCAAGGATGGCAAGTTCTGCACAAGGCCGCGGATTTTTTCCAGGCTGTCAAAGGCCTTGCCCTTGAACACATAGCCGTCCGCCGTAAAAAGCACGGTGGGCTTTATCTGGCCAAAGCGATCCAGCACGCCCTTTACGCCAAAGTCCGGGCTGCATGATGACCATGTTGCCCCCAGCGAGCTTGCCGCCAGCATGGCAATAATGGTCTGGGGCATATTGGGCATAAAGCCCACAACCCTGTCGCCCGCCTTAACCCCCTCATCAGCAAGTGCTTTAGCCATGCGGGCAACAGCATCGTAAAGCTGTGCATAACTGTAGCGGATTGGCTCCCTGCCCTCGCCCTTGAAAACAATGGCCGTGCGCTCATCTGTAAAGCGCAGCAGGTTTTGGGCAAAGTTGAGTTTAGCCCCGGAAAACCATTTTGCCCCAGGCATTTTAGCCGGGTCATCCACCACCTGCTTGTAGCCTGCGGAATGCACAAAGCCTGCCCAATCCCAAAAACAGGCCCAAAAATCGGCAATGTTTTCCACAGACCATTGGTGAAGACCCGCATAATCGGCAAAATTCTTGCCGAGCGTTTTGTTAACATGCTCCATAAAGCGGTGCATGTTGGAGCTTTTCACCCTTTCCGCTGATGGCGTCCAAAGCAGCTTGCCCAAGAGACTTCTCCTTT
>JASEHB010000340.1:0-2234 GCA_030018745.1 Desulfatibacillaceae bacterium
TACATCGAGTTCCTGCACGGCGAAGCGCAACGCAGCTATCGTTTTCCTGGGGCCGTCCCCTTTATTTTCCTGGGGCCGCCCCCCTTATTTTCCTGGGGCCGCCCCTTTAAAGAACCTGAACAAATCCGCATCCGTTGACAACACCAGCGCAGCATCCTTGTCCAGGGCTTCCCTGTAAAGGGTGAGGGTGTTCAAGAATTCGTAAAAGTCCGGGTCTTTGCTGTATGCGGCAGCGTAAATGTTTGCTGCCTCGGCATCTGCCCGGCCCCGGATTTCCTCGGCTTGGCGGCGGGCTGTGGAGAAGATTCTCTGAAGCTCCTTTTCCTTGTCGCCCAGTATGCTTCTGGCCTCGCCCTTGCCCTCGGAGCGGAACTTCTCGGCGATCTGCTTTCTTTCGGCTATCATGCGGTTGTAAACAGAGCGGCGCACATCATCCTTGTAGTTCAGGCGCTTTATCTTCACATCCACAAGCTCTATGCCAAAGTTGGCAAGCTGCCTGCCGGCATTGGCCTTTATGCCCTCCATGAGATTCACCCGGCCAATGTTGACAATTGGGTGGACCGCTGCATCACGGCCTTCAAACTCCTCGTCAATTATCTCCATTTCGCGGTTGCTGTGGCGCACCACCTCTATAAGGCGGTGGGAGGCGATGGCAGCGCGCACGGAGGGGCCTATGATTTCCGAAAGCCTTTGCCGGGCGGCAACGGGATTATTGGTTGTCTGAAAAAACAGGACAGGATCAACAATTTTCCAGCGGGCAAGGGTGTCAATCCAGATGTAGGTCTTTTCCTCTGTGGGCAGCTCTTCGGGCAGATCATCCCAGTCCTGAAGGTTTTTTGGGATTTTGTTGGCAACTTCCCAGGGCAGCTTCACGCCAAGGCCGGCCTTTGTTTTAGGCTCGTAAACAACCTTGCCGAAGCGGGTTACAACCACCTGCTCCCGCTCGTCCACAACAAAAAGGCAGGTCATGGCAACAGCGCCCAGCAGAATCACAACGGCTAATGCGGCATATATTATTCTCATGGCTTTATTATTTCCTGGCTGTGCAAGTTTAAAAAAGGCAGCACATTTTGCTGGTCTGCATCAAGAATGAACTTTTTGCCCATTTTGGGCAGAGTTTCCCGCATGGCCTCCAGGTACATGCGCTTGCGGGTCACATCTTTGGCCTTGCTGTACTCATCGTAAACCGCCAAAAAGCGCGCCGTATCGCCCTTTGCGCGGTTAACCCGCTCAAGCTCGTAGCCTTCAGACTCGCGCACAATGCGCTCGCCCTCGCCAATGGCCTGGGGAACAGCCCGGTTGTAGTCCTCCCTGGCCTGATAGATGAGCTGCTGCTTTTCCTGCTTGGCCTGGTTCACCTCGTTGAAGGAGGGCTGAACGGGCACAGGCACATTCACTGTCTTTAAAGCCACCTTCTGCACAAGAAAGCCGGTGCTGGCTGCATCCAGCTCCTTTTGCAAAAGGATCTGGGCCTCCATTTCAACCTCATCGCGGCGGGAAAGCACCTCGTCAACAGAGCGATCTCCCACCACCTGCCTCATGCTTGCCTCGGAAAGGTCGCTCAGCGTGTTAAGCACATTGGCCACATTGAAAAGGTAGGCCTTTGAGTCTGCAACCCTGTACTGAACCACCCAGGGCACCACCACCACATTGAGATCCCCTGTGAGCATGAGGGAGACATCACCAATGCCCACATCAGCGCCCATTCTGCGGACAGCTTCGGTTTCAGGCATCCCTTCAAAGGTGATGGTCTCAATCTTGAGCACATTCACCTTGGTCTTTACTTCAAATGGGAAAGGCAGCTTCATGTGAAGCCCCGGCCCGCTTGTGCGAACATAGGCTCCGAAGCGCTGAACCACGGCTTCCTCGTAAGGCTTCACCGTGTAAAAAATTGACGAGGCGAAGAAAAGCACCAGCACGCCTGCCACAATGAGCAGAAGTTGCAGTGCATTCGCCCCCTTGAATTTGTTGAAGAACTCATCCAGATTTGGGGGGGCGGCATTGCCGCGCTGGGGGCGCTTGGCATTCTGCTGCTCCTTCAGTTTATCCCAGTCCCAGGACATTGATTGCTCCCTTGCAACAGAGGTTTTTTGCCTCCAATGCTGCTGTTGATGTTTCTATCCACTTGGCTTTGCTGCCAGGCAGGGCCTTTTTTAATGTCCGCCCTTGTGCCGGGCCGTTGCAGCCGACAAAATCATACTGCAAAAATTCATAATAGCCACCAGGGCTTGTGT
>JASEHB010000340.1:2244-3891 GCA_030018745.1 Desulfatibacillaceae bacterium
TCGGACAAAAAACAATTCATGTTTCCTAACATTATTGGCTTTTTGTTGACAAAGCTCATTTCGCTGGTATTATTTGCGATTCTAAAACCAGGGTCATCTGCTTTTTTTATGCCAGGGTTTTTGTGCAGGGGAGGAATCGGCTGATTCCATTTTTTATCCGCTTTATATCAATGGAGTGAAACCATGAAGGTTCTTGTCAGCGACAAGCTTGGAGATGCTGGAGTAAAGCTTTTTGAAGAAGCCCAGGGCATAAGCGTGGATGTTAAAACGGGCCTGGCGCCCGAAGAACTGGAAGCCATAATCGGCGAGTATGACGGCTTGGTAATAAGAAGCGCCACAAAGGTTACGACAAAAATACTTGCTGCCGCCAAAAGGCTAAAGGTGGTGGGCCGGGCTGGCACGGGCCTGGACAATGTTGATATTCCCGAAGCCACAAAGCGCGGTGTTGTGGTCATGAACACCCCAGGCGGCAACACGGTTACAACCGCAGAGCACGCCATTGCCTTGATGCTTGCCCTGTCCCGCAAAATTCCCCAGGGAACCTCCACAATGAAGGCGGGCGCATGGGAAAAGAAAAAGCTTGAAGGCCGGGAGATCTTCAACAAGGTTTACGGGGTTGTGGGTTTTGGCAACATAGGCAAAATAGTTGCAGACCGGGGCAAGGGCCTTCGTATGCAGGTCATTGTTCACGATCCTTTCATATCGCCGGAAGTTGTTGAAAAGGCGGGTTTTGAGTCTGTGAGCTTTGACGAGATGCTTGCCAGGGCCGATTATATAACCATCCATGTGCCCAAAACCAAGGAAACGGCCGACCTGTTCAACAAGGACTCCATTGCCAAAATGAAGACAGGGGCAATGCTCATCAACTGCGCCAGGGGCGGCATTGTCAACGAGGCCGACCTTGCAGCGGCCCTTAAAAGCGGCAAGCTTGCAGGCGCAGCCCTGGATGTTTTCGCCACAGAGCCGCCGCCAGCCGACAACCCCCTGCTTGGGCTGGACAACCTCATCTGCACGCCCCACCTGGGGGCCTCCACAGCAGAAGCCCAGACCAATGTGGCTGTTGCAGTTGCGGACCAAATAATCGACTACCTGTTGAACGGCACCATCCGCAACGCTGTCAACGCGCCTTCCGTTGCAGGCGAAGTCTTGAAGAAGATAAAGCCCATGCTTATATTGGGAGAGCGCATGGGCTGCCTGCAGGCCCAGCTTGCCACAGAGCCGGTGAGCGCCATCAGCGTGGAATATGCCGGAGATTTCAAGGATCTTGACCTTGCGCCGGTTACAACAGCCCTTCTCAAGGGCTTTCTTGAGCCTGCGCTCAAGGACGATGTGAACTATGTCAACGCCAATGTTATTGCCAAGGAGCGCGGCATAACGGTAAGCGAAAGCCGCGTTGGCGATGCGCCGGTTTACTCGCATCTCATAACGGTATGCGCAGCAGGCGCAAACACAAAGCACACGGTTTCAGGCACAATAGTTGGCAAAGCCGAGCCTAAAATTGTGGCCATAGACAGCTTCAGGATGGAAATGGTTCCCCAGGGCCATATCCTGCTCGTCCACAACGAGGACAAGCCAGGAGCCATAGGCGCAATCGCCACCGTGCTGGGGGATGCCAACATAAACATCGCCCGCATGTCCGTGGGCCAG
>JASEHB010000341.1 GCA_030018745.1 Desulfatibacillaceae bacterium
TAGGTGGGGGTGGGGCTGAAAACCACATCCCCAGGCCTTATGGTGACAAGAACAAGGTGGCTCAAGCCCTCTTTCACGCCAATGGTTACAATGGCCTCCTCGTTCATGTCTATATCTACGGCAAAACGCCGCTTGTACCAGTTACTGATTTCCCGGCGCAGGTTCTTTATGCCCATTGAAGCGGAATAACGATGATTGACGGCCTTTTTGGCAGACTCGCAGAGCTTTTCAACAATGTGGGGGGGCGTGGGCAGATCCGGGTTGCCCATGCCAAAGTCAACAATGTCCTCGCCCCTGTGCCTTGCCTCCATCTTGGCTGCGGTTGTCTGGGCAAAAACATAGGGGGGAAGGCGGTCAAGCCGCGCAAATTCCATTTTCATCGCCATTCCTCGCTTGTTGTTAAAGCTTTTATAATAAAGAAAACCATCAAGTCATTACCGCATTTGAAGAAGGCAAGTCAAAAATTTTATTTTGACTTTTTGGGCAACGCAGTCTAAATTTTTTGTTTCAAGAACCCTGTTGCAGGGCTTGCCGGAAAAGCCTGCGAAAAAATGCGGGTGGCGGGGGCCGGGCCGGTCTATCGCATTTTTTATTTACAAGCGGATAAAATCAGGCGGCTGCCTGTTTATGCAAATCGGGCGGACAAAGCCTTTTTTTAAATTATAACAAGGTGTATGCTGCATCAAGGCCTTTTTTAGCCCTGGGCAGGCCAGCAGGGTTGAGCCATTTATCGAGCAGTATCCAAAAAAGAGGTTGTATGAAAAAAAGCCTGTCATATGCGGACGCGGGCGTGGACATCGACAAGGGCAACCGTCTTGTGGACATCATCAAAGACATCGTCAAAACCACCCCCCGCCATGGAGTTATGGGCGACATCGGCGGTTTTGGCGGCCTTTTTTCACTCAATACAAGCCAGTATGACCGGCCTGTGCTGGTCAGCTCCACGGATGGCGTGGGAACCAAGCTCAAGATCGCCATTATGGCTGACAAGCACGACACAGTTGGCATTGATCTTGTTGCAATGGTGGTCAACGACATTGCCGTTCAGGGGGCAAAACCCCTTTTCTTTCTGGATTACATTGCAATGGGCAAGCTCAACCTGACGGTTGCCACCCAGATTTTGCAGGGCATTGCCGAAGGCTGCCGCCAGGCCAACTGCCCGCTCATTGGCGGCGAAACCGCAGAGATGCCCGGAATGTATCAGGAAAGCGACTACGACCTGGCGGGTTTTGGCGTTGGAATAGTGGACAACTTCTCCATCATTGACGGCTCAATGGTGGGTGTGGGAAACCAGCTCATCGGCATGGGGTCTTCCGGCCTTCACAGCAACGGCTATTCCCTGGTGCGCAAAATCTGCTTTGAGCACAACAATTACAAGATTGACAGCTTCATTGAAGAGCTTGGCACAACCCTTGGAGAGGCTCTGCTCACCCCCACACGCATTTATTCGGAAACCATCTTGAAAACCATGCGCCAGTTCCCCATTCACGGTCTGGCCAACATAACCGGCGGCGGCCTTGTTGACAACCTGCCCCGCACCCTGCCCAAAAGCTGTAAGGGCGTCATCCGTAAAGGCTCCTGGGAAAGCCAGCCCATATTCCGCTTCCTGCAAAGGGAAGGCAATGTCAGCGATGCTGAAATGCTGCGGACCTTCAACTGCGGCCTTGGCATGGTTGCGGCTGTGCCGAAGAAAACCTGCCAGGAAACCGTGGACATGTTAAACGCTTTGGGAGAAAAGGCCTGGATAATAGGCGAAGTCCGCGAAATGAAGGAAGAAGGCCCCCGTGTGGAATGGGAAGAGTGAAGAACGATTCAAACAAGCCATCGGGCCTGTTTGCCAGGCTTATGCAATGGATAGCCAGGGGCGGCCCTCCCCAATGCGCGTCATGAGCGCCTTCAAAGCCCGGCGAGGTGCGCCGGGAAAAACGCCTGACGCCAAAAAGCAGATTCAAAACCTTTAAGTAAAAGCCCCCTTTTTGTAAAATGACTTCTCTTTATGCCACATTGCTTTCCTTTGGCATCTGCCTTGTGGCCACGCCTCTGGTGAAAGCCTTTGCCCACCGGGCCGGATGGATAGACAAGCCCAAGGCGGATCGCTGGCACAAAAAACCCACAGCCCTCATGGGGGGTATCGCCATTTTTGCAGGGGTGGCGGTCAGCCTTTTTCTTACAACGGATCTCACCCTTGCCGCCCTTTTTGCCCCTCTGCATCTTTCATCCTTTGCTCCGTCATCGCCCCAATTGGTTCATTTTTCCGGCACAGTGCTTCTTTTGGGCATCTGCCTTGTTTTTATGCTGGGCCTTGCAGATGACATTTTGGGCATAAAACCCCAGACAAAGCTGTTGGGCCAGATTCTTGTGGCCTCCATTGTCACCTACTATGGTTTCCGCCTCAACTGGACAAGCTCGCTCACGCTGGACACCATGCTTACCCTGGTTTGGATTGTGGGCATAACCAACGCCCTGAATTTGCTGGACAACATGGATGGCCTGTGCGCAGGGGTCGCCTTTGTGGCAGCCTTTGTCCTGGGCATTCTGCTTGCAGGCATTGATCCGCACCTGGCCCTTTGGGCCTTTGTGCTTTGCGGGGCCTTGGGGGCCTTCCTTATTTACAACTTCAACCCGGCCTCCATTTTCATGGGGGATTCGGGCAGCCTTGTAATAGGCTTTTACCTTTCCTTTCTTGCTATTGCCTATTCCGGCCTGGCCGAGCCGCCTGCCGGAGACTTTGCCCGCATGGCAGTTGTTGTGCTGGTTATGATGGTTCCCATTTTTGATACCACCCTGGTCACCACCATAAGGCTGCTTTCCGGGCGCAGGGCATCGGTGGGTGGAAAAGATCACACCAGCCACAGGCTTGTGCTCATCGGCCTTTCGGAAAAGCGGGCCATGCTCTTTCTGTGCGGGGTTGGGGCCATCTCCGGCTTGAGCGCCTGGTTTGTTTCCTCAAGCGATTCCTTCACCTCGCCGGCGGTTATTGTGCCAGTGGCGGTTTCCGTGCTGCTTTTCGGCATTTATCTGGCCCAGTTGAGGGTTTATCCTGAAAAGGAATTTGGTGTGCTGCGGGACAAAACCTTCACCCCGGTGCTCATGGAGCTTACCCACAAGCGCCAGCTTCTGCTTGTGAGCCTGGATTTTTTGCTGATCGCCTTCTCCTATTACCTATCCTACCGCCTTCGCTTTTCAGGTGGCCAGTTTGCCCTGCATTTTGGCGTTTTTCTACAGAGCCTGCCCGCCATAATCGCCTGCAAGCTTGCAGCCTATTTTCTTATGGGCGTTTACCGGGGCATCTGGAGCTTTTTGAGCTTCAACGACATCTGGGTTTACATCAAGGCCAGCGTGCTCGGCTCGCTTTTGTGCGTGGCGGTTGTCACCTACCTTTACAGGTTCGAGGACTTTTCCAAGGGCATTTTCTTTATTGACTGGATGATTGCCACGGCCTTTCTGCTTGGCACACGCGGCTCCTTCAGGCTGTTTCGCGATGTCATGGGCAGGGGGGGCATAGCAGGAGAAAAGGTCATACTTTATGGCGCTGGCCGGGGCGGGGAAATTCTGCTGCGTGAAGTGCTAAACAACAGGAGCCTTGGTATAAAGCCTGTTGCAATGGTGGATGACGACCCCTTGAAGGCGGGAAAAAAGCTCCAGGGCCTTTTGGTCTCCCCGGCAGATCAGATGCAGGCCCTTGCAGAAAAGACCGGGGCGGTCGGGATAGTTCTCACCTTTCGGGAACCCAACCCCGGAGCAATGGAAAAAGCCAGGAAAATATGCCTTGCGCAGGGGCTTTTTTTAAGGCAGCTCTGCGTCAAGCTTGATGAGGTGGAGCTTTCCCGCAGGGCAGAGGCCAAGGGATAAGGCAAAATGAGGATTCTTGGCATAGAAAGCTC
>JASEHB010000343.1:0-2687 GCA_030018745.1 Desulfatibacillaceae bacterium
TGCCAAAGCCAGTGTCGGAGACATCTATTTTAAGGTACTCGTTTTCAGCATCCGCAGAGACCACCACCTTGCCGCCTTGGGGCGTGTATTTTATGGCGTTGGTAACAAGGTTTGAGATTATTTCCTCCATGCTCTGGCGGCTTGCCAGAATTTTGGGCAAGCCCTGCGCCACTTCCAGGGTAAGCTCAATGTTTTTTGCATTTGCGATTTCGCTGTGGAGCAGAACCTGATCTTTTAATATCTGGCCCATGTCAACAGATTGTTTTTCCTGGCTTATAAGGCCCGACTCAATCCGGGCAAGGTCTAAAAGCTCACTCACAAGGCAGGTGAGGCTGTGTATTCTTCCGCAGGCTCTTTCAAGGATTTCCTTCTGCTTGCCGGTCACATCTCCGGCCAGGCCGTCCAGTATGACTTTGAGCTGCGCCATGACCGAGGTCATGGGGCTTCTAATCTCGTGGGATACCATTGAAACAAAGTCGGACTTCATCTTGTCCATCTTCTTGAGCGCGGTTATGTCGTTCAACACGGTTATGGTTCCCATTGTGAGGCCGGTGCGAGATCGGAAGGGTGCGCAACGGGCGGAAAAGACCCTTTCATCTCCACCGCTCTCCTCAAGCTGGGCGGAGACCTCGCTGCCGGAGCTGGCAGGAAGCGACAGAGCCTTGTCAATGAGTTCCAGAAGAGCCTCGTTGTCAATTATCTGGTCAGCCCTCTGCCCTATTACACTTTTGCCGTGATAGCCCATCATGTGGAGAAAGGCTGGATTGGCGAGCACGATTTTTTTTTGGTTGTCGGTTGTCATCACTCCGTCCATGAGACGGTTTACCATTACCCTTAATCTTGATCTGGTTTCCGCAATGTCGGCAAGCGCCCTGTTATGCTCAAGGGCCTTGGCCACCACAACCCGAAGCTGCTCCGGCGTAAAGGGCTTGGGAATGAAGTCAAAGGCCCCGTTTTTCATCGCCTTTATGGAGTGCTCCACCGTTGCGTAGCCGGTTATGACTATGACAACCGTGTCTGGATGGCGCGCACGGATTCGCTCAAGCACATCCAGGCCCGAAAGGGCCGGAAGCATGAGATCCACCAGAACCACATCAAAGTGGCGTTCCTCAATCATTTTAAGGCCGGACTTGCCGTCTTCGGCAAGCTCCACATCAAAGCCCTGCTCGGAAAGAACAATCTGGCAGCCGTCACGGATGCGCGGTTCGTCATCCACAACAAGGATGCTTGGCCTGTATGGTTCAGTCGGCAAGTTTCCCAAAACCATTTTATTGAATTTCCTCTATTTTACCGTTTGCGGGCATCTGGTCATCTCCAGGCAGGGCCTGGGGCATTTCCAGCCTGAAGGTGGTTCCCTTGGGGCCGGTTTCCTTGATGAAGATGCGCCCTCGGTTTTCGTTGACAATGCCATAGGCCATGCTCAACCCAAGGCCGGTTCCCTTGCCCGGCTCCTTGGTGGTGAAGAAGGGGTCGAACACCTTGCCCAGGTTGGCCTCCAGAATGCCACAGCCCGTATCGGAAATCTCTATGCAGGCTTTGTTGGTTTTAGGGTCAACAAATGTCCGGCAGGTGAGTTCCCCCTCGTTTTCCATTGCATCTATGGCATTTATTATAAGATTTATGAGAACCTGGCTTAACTGGTTTTTGTCTGCATTGATGTAGATTGCTTCCTGACAAAGCTCTCTTACCACCTGCACATTCATGAACATCTTCTGGTCGCGGATAAGGTTGAAGCTTTCCTCCACAAGGCTGTTCACGGCAAACACGGTTTTGGATGGGCTGCTCTGGCGGCTATAGGCCAGCAGGCCTTTTATGATGTCCCTGCACCTTTGGGCGTCCTCAAGAACATACTTGAGGCTTTTTGCCTGGGGGTTGTCCTTTTCAAGCCTTTCGAGCATTATGTTGCCAAAGAGAAGGATGCTTGTGAGCGGGTTGTTTATCTCGTGGGCTACGCCTGCTGCCAGCCTGCCCAAAGAAGCCAGCTTTTCGGACTGCATGAGCTGGGCCTGGGCTTCCTGAAGCTTTTTCTCCACAGCCAGCCTTTCCCGCAGGTCGTTGAAAATGCCCATGCTGGCGACTTCCTGGTTGTCCTCATAAATTATTGCAGCCGTCATCTCCACGGGAATTTTCTCGCCGTTTTTGCGGATGATTGTTGCCTGGGTTAGGTGCAGCTTGCCAGGGCCGCCAATATGCTCGTTGCGGAGCATTTTCATTATCTCCTTGGCCATGCCCGGAGGATACACATCCCTTATGTTTATGCTGTCCGCCTCATTGGCTGCATAGCCGAAAAGATTTTCCGCAGCCTGGTTGAAAAGGATTATCTTGCCCTTGATATTGGCCGCCACTATGGCGCTGGCAGAGCTGTGAACAACCCTGTGGAGAAGCTCCTGCATGCCGCTGTACATTTTTTCAAGATTTTTGAACCGGGTCACATCGCGGACGCTTTCCATCACATAGATGACATTGCCGTCCTTATCCAGAATAGGCGAAAAAACCCTGTCCTCCCACTTTTCCGCGCCGTTGGCGTCCCGAACCTTCCTTATGATGGAGGTGCTTTCCCCTGTTTCAATGGTCTGCTTCAAGGGGCAGCGCTCATGGGAGTAAAGGCAGGGCAGCTCATTGCTGTAAAAATATTGGGTGAAAACATCCTGGCATGTGCGGCCTATCACCTGATCGTGGGTCAGCCC
>JASEHB010000343.1:2697-3875 GCA_030018745.1 Desulfatibacillaceae bacterium
GGAAACCTTCATTGGCGGAAACTATTATCATGTCCGGTGTGAGAACAAGGGTGGGAAAGGAAAGAGAATCAAAGACCCTTATCCGCCAGTCGATCTCCTTTTTTATTTTTTCATTCATGCCCGGTCATCCGTCTTTTTGCGTGATGGCGCTCTGGGCACCATAAAATTGGCTTCAAGCATTTTAGCTGCTTCCTGGGCCATATTTTCCGGCGTCACAAGCATTATGGAAGTGCCAGTGCAGCATGCCCCCACAAGCATTCCCGGTTTTTGGGAAAGCATGCTTATGGCTGCATCTGCTATTCCGTAGCGGTCCTCAAAATGGGGGCCGAAAAGGCATATTGATTCCGCCTGGTTTGTAACTTCCATTGCGCTGCCGGGCCTTTTCTCAAGCTGGGCGGCGAATTTTGAGGCAATTTTTTGGGCGCCTGCCTGTTCAGCCAGCAGCAAAAGGCTCTGCCTGCCATTGGGCTGGGCCTGGCCCATTGCCAGAACAAAGGAGGCCCCCTGCCTGCCCGCTTCCTCCAGAAGATCACTCCAGAAGATGAGTTCAGTATGGGCAAAGGAAAGGCTTATAAGGCCAAGGCCGGTTTTTTGGTTTATTGCGTAAACGGGAATCTTGCTGCCGCGCAGAAAGGAGTTGTCATCCTCCGTGATCAGGGGCGCGGTTTTGGGAGGCTGGAAGCGGAAGCGCTCCATGTCCAGCTCCTGATAAAAGGGCGCGTGCCCCTCTGCCAGGTCTAGCACTTCAAGCAGGCAGGATATGGCCTCATCAAGTCTGGCATAATCCACAATTACCGTTATGGCGGAAATGGAAGAGCCTGTTGCATGAATAAAAATCCCGGCTTGGGCCAGGGCCTTTAGCACCGCACCTTTAAGCAGCAGGCTGCTTTTGTGCGGATATACCATAATGGTGCCAACTGCTTTTGCATCAGGGCCGGTCTTGCCGCTGCCGGACCTGCCAAGGGCAAGGGCAGCCGTATGAAAATCTGCTGCGGCCATGCAAAAAAAGCCTCTGAGTGCATCCCCATGCGGCATGACATTCAAAAAAGGCAGGTTTATTTTGCCTGCGGCAAGATTTTTTAAAAACGGGCCGGGTTCGGCTGTGCCGGAGGCCTCCCATTTTGCCCCAAGAAAGGCCAGTTCGCTGCTAATCCTTAACCCGTTGATGGGTATTTTGC
>JASEHB010000342.1 GCA_030018745.1 Desulfatibacillaceae bacterium
CAGGCAGCGGCTTTTCTTTGGGCGGCGCTCACAGGGACTACACAGTTTTCTTGCCCTTTAGCATTTCCGAAAAATAATCCACTGTTTTTGCAAGGCCCTGTTCCAGGGGCATCAAAGGCTCCCATCCCAGCAGGCTTTTTGCCAGGCCTATGTCCGGCCGCCGCCTTTTGGGGTCATCCTCGGGAAGGGGCTTATAGCAAAGAGGGGCATCCGAGCCTGTGAACTGCAAAACCAGCCGGGCAAGCTCCTGTACTGTAAATTCACCGGGGTTGCCCAAATTCACCGGCCCGGTAATTGAGTCATCCGATTCCATGAGCCGGATAAGGCCCTCCACAAGATCATCCACAAAACAAAAGGAGCGGGTCTGGGAGCCATTGCCATAAATGGTGATGGGCTGCCCTGTGAGGGCCTGGACAATGAAGTTGGACACCACCCGGCCATCTTTGGCATCCATCCTTGGGCCGTAGGTGTTGAAGATGCGCGCCACCTTTATTGACAGGCCATGCTGCCTGAAGTGGTCGAAGAAGAGGCTTTCAGCCACCCGCTTGCCTTCATCGTAACAGGCCCTTGGCCCAATGCAGTTCACGCAACCCCGATAGGATTCAACCTGGGGATGAATTTGGGGGTCGCCGTACACTTCAGATGTTGAGGCCTGGAGAATTTTGGCTCCCAGCTTGAGGGCCAGGTCCAGCATATTCAGGCTGCCAAGCACATTGGTTTTGGTGGTGCGTATCGGGTCCTCCTGGTAATGAACCGGAGAGGCAGGGCAGGCAAGGTTGTAAATCTGATGAGCCCCCGCAAAAAAAGGCTGGGTTATGTCGTGGCGTAGAACCTCAAAATCCGGGTTATTCCTCAAGTGAAGAATGTTTTTTTCGCTGCCTGTATGGAAATTGTCCACACAAAGCACCTTTTCGCCCTTCTCCAGAAGCCGCTCGCAAAGATGCGACCCCACAAAACCAGCCCCGCCTGTTACAATTATCCGCTTTTGTTGGTGCATGATTTTTCTTTCGTTTTTTCCCGGCCAATCCTTATCCGGCCTTTTTGAAATCAAATAACAGCCATCAGCTCCGGGCAGACTCAATGTTTTCCAGCAGGGCCTCCAGCCGCAAAAAAGCCGCGGATTCGGAGTATTTGCGAACATCTGCATGATCCAGATCAATCATCACGCAGGGGATGTCATACTTTTTTTCCACAGCCATTTTTTCGTCAAGCTGCATAAGGGAAAACACTTTGCAGCTTCGGTTGCTGGCAAACACAACCCCATCTATGCCAAGCTCCTCAATGGCCCTGCCCAGGGCGTTTTTCCGCAGGGCCAGGCCATAGGGGCATACCGTGTTGTTCTGGGTGCGTGCCAGGTAGGCAAGGGGGTCATCCCCATTTTTGTAGGGATAGAGCTTGTGTGCGCCCTCCAAAGAGCCGAAACAGGATGTATAGGGGGCGGCCACAATGTTGGCCCCCATTTCCGCCAGGCGTTTTGACATGGCCCTTAACTGATGCCAGGGAGCAATGTTGTCCCACAAAAGGCGATATTTTTCGTTGGGAACCGGAAAATCGCCTTCCTCCACCCTTTGTTGGGTTTCATCGGCCAGCATTTTGTAATGGGCTGCAAACTGGGGGGTTCCCCGCAGGGTCAAAAAGGGGGCCATCTGCACAAAGGAATCAAAGACGGTTATTCCAGAAGGCCTGTGCTTTGCAAATTCCAGAAAGCGCTTCCAGTGGGTAAGCCCTTCCATGGTGTATTCCATGGCGCGGCGCACTTTTTCCATGTCAAAATCCTGGCCGGAAAGGCGCTCGATTTCGCTTATGAGTCCTTTAAACTGCTCCACAATGTAAAGGGTGTCGGCAGGTTTTTGAGGGCCGTAGCAAAAGGGCACATCCAAAATAAAATGAGGTACTTTCCATTCCCTGCGATAAATGTCAAACCACTTTACCAGCAGTGAGCAGTTGTTGTTATCGGAAACCAACAGGTTAGGGCGCCCAAGCCCCATTGTGGGCGAGTCTTTTCCATTGTCAAAGGCCGTGCCTATATCAATGCGCGCATAGCTGCACAAATCCATTGAATAGCCCAGCTTCTCGGCCTTTTCGCACTGGATGGCGCCCACGCCCCTGCCTGCACTCATGGCTGCATGGCTTTCGGGAACTGCATATACCACATTGTCAAAGCCTGCAAAAATCTCGGCAGGCACAATAATGGCTATCCAGGCCACAAAGGCGCCATTTGCAGCGCGGGTGTGGAAATCCATATATCCATCGCGCATTATCCGGGTAAGATTTGCAAAGGCCGGGGATTTTTTGCGGCTCATGGCACTCTCCCTTAAACACAGTCCTTACTATTGGGCCAGGGATTCCGCAAAGGCCTCTATCCGTGTGGCATGCTGGGCCACATTGGCAAGATCATCAACTCCAAACTCCAGCAGAAGTGTGGCAAGGCCCTGGCCTTGAAAAAACTTTTCAAGATACGGAAACTCGAAGTATTCATATTCGCAGAACTTTTCACCAATAAAAACAATTGCCCTTGCCCCCCTTTCCCTGGCAAGCCCAAGCAGGGCTTCAGGCCTTGCATCTGCTGTGGGCAGCAGAGTTGAGCAGGGGAAATGGTTCGAGTAGAAATCCGCATAAAATTCCGGGGCATCAGCAGGCTGGGGGCTGCGCGCCCAGGTCCGCCAGAGGGGAGCCAGATCATTGCCGCACACAAAAAGCCCGGATTCCTCCATAACTTTCAAAAAAGCGGGCGGAGGAGGCATTATTCCGCTCAAAATAACCGGAACCGCATTTTTTGGGGCCGGTTTTGGGGCACAGTCCTTTAACAGGGCCTTTCCGGCTGCCAGGCTCTCCTCCACCGGAGTAAAGGCAGCTTCCAGGGCAAAGCGGACAAGCCTCTCAAAGGGAAGCCCTCCTTTGCCGCTGGCAATGTCAAGCTGACGGCCCAAAGAGCGCCATTCATTGTAAAGGGCCGCGCTCTGCAAAAAGTTATCCGCGCTGTAAGGCCTGGGGGCAAGCGCCTCAAGCTCGCGGATGCACTGCTTTATGTTGTTTGCAAAATAGGCTTTTATTGTCGGCTCCTGCATTGGAATTGCCGGAACATGAAGGGAAAACCATCTCATCTTTGTGCCCTGCTCACCAACTCCGGCTTCAAGTATTTCAGGCAGATTCCTCACCGTGTCGCAGGCATTGCAGGCAAAAAGGGCGTCCAGGTTTTGGCCTGAATCCCAAAGCACAAGTTGAGACAAGCGCCTGCCCACAGCGCAAACAAAGTTTTGCACCCTTTTATCTGCAAGAACAAGCTCGCTTGAGCCGCCGCCAAGCCCCCACATCAAAACAGGGCTTATGCCCATACTGTGAAGAAGCTCTTGCGGGGGATAAAGAGGAAAACAACCTGCCACGGGCCGTCCCATGCCCTTCAACCTTTTAAGGGCAGGTGCAATATCCCCGCCCCAAATCGCTTGCATAAAAACTCCTTTTTCTTATGGAAAAAGGCAATTCAAACCTGCTGGTCGAATATTAAAAGTCCTTTGTCCATTCTGCGCCAGTATGTATCCGCGGGTCAAAAAAAGCAAGCAAATGGCTTGGCGGCAATGAGTTTTCCCTATCTGACAGCCCTGACAGACACCAGGCAAAATCCAATCAAAAGCATTTGCTTAAAAAGCCAATTTGCGGCTCAAACTCTTTTGCACACCCCTCATTGCAAAATGCTGCGGCATGGGCTAAAATATCATCATCTTTGCATAATATTTCAGGAGATACTTCGGTGACAGGACAGAGCATAAGCCTAATTTCAGCAGGTCCCCTGTGTGTGGCCACTCTTGCCCTGTTTGCAGCAATCTTCCAGCTCTTTGTTTTTTTTACAAGGCGGGACTCGTTGTGGGTTCTGTGGG
>JASEHB010000344.1 GCA_030018745.1 Desulfatibacillaceae bacterium
CAGGCCGTCCTGTTGGCGCATCACACCGGCAACGCAGTCTTTTACACAAAGCATACAGCGGTTGCATTTTTCGTAATCGTGTTCAATCTGCATAAAAAAAGCAATGCCTTTCATTTTGTTTGAAAATATGGATGCAAAACTTTGGCTGCTCTGGCGCGGAGTTAAAAGCCAGGAATAATGCGGCAGACTAAAAAAATACATATCCAAAGCACAAGGGTTTTTTAGGAGGTCTTGTCCTGCGAATCATCATGAACCAAAGGAAAGAGACTTACGCTTTTTGGCGGCTCAATTCCCCTTATGACCCAGTCTTCTGCAAGCTGCCACCAGTCGGACTGCTCCCATTCGTCAAAATAGCGCTCTGTTTCCCTTATGCTGGAATGGCTGGCAATGCGCTGAAACTGCATATTGGTCAGCGAGCTGTTCACAATCACGGCAGAGCGGTTCATGCCGTGCTCCCTGTAATAGCGCTGGGCATTCACCATTATTTGGCGTGCCTGCTTTCCAAGAAGCTCCAGGGTGCGCATATCAACAATTACCCCAAAGGGTTTGCCGGCTTTTTCGAGCGCCGTTTTGGAAGCAGCAAACCATCGCATCATTTCATTGGGGTCCATGCGCCCCCCGAAGGTGAGCAGGAAACCCCAGGATGTCTGCAAAATCTTGTACATGACAGCCCCCCTGATGCAAGGCAAAGCAAGCTTTCCCCTTCATTTCTTTTTATAACAAGAGGCCGACTATAAGCGCAAGCATTTGAATTTTAAACGCCAAAACCGCATTTTTTCAAAAGACGAAGCACCTCGCTGTTCCAGCCCTTTGGGCCTGGAATGGCGCTCGCCGCAAGGTTGGCTGGGCTTTCCGGCAGCTTGCCTTTGCTGCCCACAAAGATTGGAAAATCCGCCTGCTCAAGCATGGGGATGTCGTTGTCGCTGTCTCCCAAGGCAGCAAAGCGCGCATCCGGATTCTGCCTGCGATACCAGCTTTTGAGAAGGGCCGCTGCCCTGCCCTTGTCGCTGCCGCCGTGCAGATGGAAAAAGCGCCCTCCGCCGGTTATGTTCAGCCCCCTTGCGGCTGCCGCTTTTTTTAGCCTTGCCCGGTCTTGGGGGGAAAGCGCCGGAGCAACAAAAGGCTCATCCCAGTAGCGGAGCTTTGCCAGCTTTGCCTGGGCCAAAGAAAGGCCCGTGAGAAGGCTCACCCTTTGTTCATCCATTGAAGAAAAGCCTTCCAGGGCGATATCGGTTTCCCCCTGAATTTCGCAAAGGGCTTTGGCAAGCCTTTTGTAACCTGTGCCCAGATCCAGGCGAAACCAGGAGGAATCATGCCTGACACAGTTTTTGGGAATATCGGTAACGCCTGCCGGGAAAAAAATCCCGCCTCCGTTTTCCGCCACAAGAGGGGAGATAAGAGAAAGCTCGCTGTGCAAAGGCACCATTTCTGCAAAGGTTTTGGACGAGACAAGCACAATGGGTGCCACGGCCTTTTTGCAGGCAGCCAGGGCCGGGGCAGCGTCCTTGTAACTGTAGGTGTTCTCGTCCAGCAGTGTGGCGTCCAGATCCGTAAAAATCACAAGCGCCGGTTTATGGGGCCTTTCAGGCAAAGCGCCGCATCTCCTCGTGAATGGCGGTTTTCAATATGGCAAGGATGGAGGGCAGCTTGTTTTCCACCCTCTCCCATGAAACGGTCTGGGGGATTTCAAATATGTTGTGGTTGAGCTTTGCCTCGACAGCAAGAAAGGCATCTGCAAGCCCGGCCTCTACAAAGGGCGCAAATTCCCGGTGGCTGTGGATTAAGCGCAGAAAATTCTCCGTCATGCGGGATTGGGCAGTCATAAGCTCTCCGGCCCGGAGTATGGCATTGCGGAAGGTTTTCTTTGTCAGGTGCTCCTCATCATCCCTGTCGTAAAGCAGCCCGTTGAAGGCCGCCTGCTCCGCGTAAATTTTTATCATGTGCTCGGCCACATCCCGGTAGGTCACGGAAAGATCCCGGAAAAAATGCTCGGTCATTTCCAGGCCCTCCTCCCTGACCAGGGTGTTCAAAAAGGTGGTGACAATATCAACGGCCATGCGGTTTAAGCCCTTTGTATCATCATCCTCGGAAATGTCCTGATGCTTGTGGTCAAAGGTCTCCTGGGTGAACTCCACCTGGGCCACGGAAGAGGCCTTGCGGTAAACCTCGATGAGTGTGAATATTTCCACCCCCCAGTTGGTGGCAAAGCGCATTTTGCGCAAAAGGTCGTGCTCAAAGGCCACCTCGCCTGAAAGGGGGTAGCGGAACTGGAGGATGAAATCTATAAGCCCCAGCATCTTTTTTTCGCCGCTCTCAAGAAACTTGCGCTTCAAAGACAAAAGAAGGGGTACAAGAAGAAGGCGCTTGACCCGTCCGTAAAGGCGGCGGTTGGAGGCCCTTATATAATAGGACTTGCAGAAATCGTAATTGCACACCACCACAGGATACAAAAGCCGGTCAAGCTGTATGCGGTCAAAGCCCCGGATGTCCGCATCCACAATGCCTATGCATTGGGCATCCAGAGCCAGGGCAAGGCCAAAGGAAAGAAACATGTTCTTGCCCTTGCCATCCTCGGTGAGTCCGAAACCCGCATCTGTGAGCTGGGAGTAAAAGTCCGCAAAAACAGGCCCGCTGTTCCACTGTATGATGGAGTTTTTGATTTTGGCCTTGTTGATCATGGAGTTAAGCTCGTGGGCCTGGTCCTCGCCTGCCGCATCAAGGCCAAAGATTATTTTGTGCAGATAGCTCACTTGGCCAAGCTGGTCCAAAATGTTTTCCATGACAGGGCGGTTGACCGGGTCCGTGAACTCACTGGCCAGCAAAGGCACAATGAGAACTGTACGCTTTAGCCGGGCGTGCTGGCGCAACTGGGTCTTTATCTTGTTGCGGTCCTGTCGGCCCACAATATTAAAATCCACCACTTCCCGAAGATGATAGGCTGTTTCCATGGCGATGCTTCCTTGATTTTGCAGCTTAAAAAATTTTGCTCTGTTGCGGTTGCCGCCTTTATGCGGCGCAGTTATAAACAGAAGGATTTGCGCGGGCAGGGTGCCAAACGCATTTAAAATGCAACAGGCACAATTTGTTTTGTGGAGCCGGTTTTAAAAAGCCTTGAGGCTGCTTTCGGAACTGTTTTTTTAAGGAAAACAGTTTTTGTGAAATTTATCTGATGCAAATTTCCTTTCCGTATTTTGCAGCCCCCTTTTGATAAGCGGCCGCGCTGCCTACCTGACCGCCCGCTCCAGCAAGTCCCTGGCTTGTGCAGCCTCCCTGCTCTGGGGCTCAACCTCTGCCGCCCTTTGCCAGGCCTGCCTGGCTTTTTGGGGCATACCCAGGGCTACATAGGCCTGGCCCAGATCCAGCATGGCTCCGGCAAAAAAAGGGGCTATCTCAACAGCTTTTTCCAGGGCCTGGGCTGCATCGTTAATGCGGCCCATTGCAAGGTAGGTGCGGCCAAGGCCCCGCCATGCCTGGGCATAGTCCGGCTGGTATTCAATGGCCTTCAGATAATATTGGGCAGATTTCTCGTATTCCTGTTTATTAAAGTAAATCCAGCCAAGGTTGAGCATGGGCTGCTGGGGGTTCACATAAAGCAGGTTGGTGGCAAGCTCCTCAAACAAGGGTATGGCCTTGTCCCACTGGCCCATTGCCCCGTAGGCAAGGCCCAGGTTGTTTTTGGCCGCACTGTAGTTGGCATCCCGGTGCAGGGCCTGCGTGAACTGCTCTGCCGCAAGCTCCGGCTGCTCTAAAGCAAGGTAAACAAGCCCGTAATTATAATAGAGCTTGGGGTCCCTGTCGTCCAAGGCCTTGGCCTCGTTGAGACGCTGTAAGGCCTGGCGGTATTTGGCTTCCGAAATAAGGGCC
>JASEHB010000345.1:0-3543 GCA_030018745.1 Desulfatibacillaceae bacterium
CAAGGCGCTGGCAACAGCCATGACCCAGATTGAGCGCAATTTCGGCAAGGGTTCCATCATGAAGCTGGGCGATGGCACTGTCATTGAGGTGCCGGTCATTCCCACCGGCTCCCTTGCCCTGGACAGGGCGTTGGGCATAGGCGGCTATCCCAGGGGCAGGGTGGTGGAGATTTACGGCCCGGAATCCAGCGGCAAGACAACCCTTGCGCTTCATGCTGTTGCCCAGGCCCAGAGAATGGGCGGCATAGCAGCCTTCATTGATGCGGAGCACGCCCTGGATGTGAAGTACGCCCGCAAACTGGGCGTAAAGGCCGAGGATCTGCTTGTCTCCCAGCCCGATACCGGCGAGCAGGCCCTGGAAATAGCCGATATGCTCATTCGCTCCGGCGCGCTTGATGTTGTGGTCATAGATTCTGTTGCAGCCCTTGTGCCAAAAGCCGAGATTGAGGGCGACATGGGCGATTCCCACATGGGCCTTCAGGCAAGGCTCATGAGCCAGGCCCTTCGCAAGCTCACGGCAACCATTTCCAAAACCAACACCTGCCTTATCTTCATCAACCAGATCCGCATGAAAATAGGCGTTGTTTACGGCAACCCGGAAACCACCACCGGCGGCAACGCCTTAAAGTTCTACGCCTCTGTGCGCATTGATGTGCGCCGGGCCGCGCCCATAAAGGAAGGAACCGAAACAATGGGCAACCGCACGCGGGCCAGGGTGGTCAAAAACAAAATGGCCCCTCCCTTCAAGGAGGCGGAATTCGATATAATGTACGGAGAGGGCATCTCCCGCACAGGCGACCTTCTGGATGCAGCCGTGGCCTTGAATGTGGTGGACAAGTCCGGGGCCTGGTACTCCTACAACACCGAGCGCATAGGCCAGGGCCGCGAGAACGCAAAGAGGTTTCTGACAGACAACAGCCAGATAATGGACGATATAACCGCCAAGGTGCGAGAGCAGATGGGCATGGCCCCGGCCCCAGGCGGCTTTTCGGAAGATGACCCGATGGAGTGATTTTCAGGCTTTTTCCTGCCCTTTTTACGGCCCGCATTTTTGCAGGGCGGCATTTTAACGGGTTTTTTTAAATAAAGGCGGGCCAGAACTTGAACAGGGCGGCCCGCCTGAAAAGTTTAACGGTGAAGCAATGGCAAAAACAGGCAACGAAATCCGCAGGGAATTTCTGAATTTTTTTCAAAACAACAGCCACCGCATTGTGGAGAGCAGCTCCCTTGTACCCCACGATGACCCCACCCTGCTTTTCACCAATGCGGGCATGGTTCAGTTCAAGCGCATATTTTTAGGCGAGGAAAAGCGCGATTACAGCCGGGCTGCCACCTCCCAGAAATGCGTGCGAGCAGGCGGCAAGCATAACGACCTGGAAAATGTGGGCCACACCGCAAGGCACCACACCTTTTTCGAGATGCTTGGCAACTTCTCCTTTGGCGACTACTTCAAGGAGCTTGCCATAGAGCTTTCATGGAGCCTTCTTGTGGACGGTTTTTCACTTCCAAAGGAGCGGCTCTGGGTTAGTGTCTTTCAGGATGATGACGAGGCAGAGCAGATTTGGCGCCAGCGCATCGGCGTACCGGCAGACAGGGTTGTGCGTTTAGGGGAAAAGGACAACTTCTGGTCAATGGGTGATACAGGCCCCTGCGGCCCCTGCTCGGAAATCCACATAGACCGGGGCGAAAAGTTTGGCTGCGGCTCGCCAAATTGTGCTGTGGGCTGCGAGTGCGACCGCTTTCTGGAAATCTGGAACCTGGTTTTCATGCAGTACAACCGCGATGCTTCGGGCAAGATGACCCCCCTGCCGCGGCCAAGCATTGACACGGGCATGGGCCTTGAGCGCATTGCAAGCGTTGTGCAGAATGCTCCCACCAACTACGAGACAGACCTCTTTTTGCCCATCATCCGCACCCTGGAGCAGGCCTGCGAAAAAAAGCTTGGCGCATCAAAGGCCGATGACATTTCCATGAAGGTCATTGCAGACCACAGCCGGGCCGCGGCCTTTCTCATCGGAGACGGCGTTATGCCTTCAAACGAGGGCAGGGGCTATGTGCTGCGCCGAATCATGCGCCGGGCAATCCGCTACGGGCGCAATCTGGGCCTTACAAAACCCTTTCTGCACAGCACGGCCAAAACCGTGTGCAATATCATGGAGCAGGCCTACCCGGAGCTTTCCGGCAACCTGCCCTTCATCGAAACTGTTATCGTAAACGAGGAAAACCGCTTCCGCGAAACCCTGGACAAGGGCCTTGAGGTTCTGGAAAACTCCCTTGGCGAGCTGGCGGCAAAGGGCGAAAAGACAATTCCCGGCGCTCTTGTGTTCAAGCTTTACGATACCTTTGGCTTTCCTGTTGATATTGTTGAGGATGTTGTTCTTGAGCGGGGCTTTGCTTTAGACATGGACGGCTTTAACACGGCAATGGGGGCGCAGAAGGCCCGCTCCCGCACAAAGGTGGAGTTTGCTTCTGCTTCCGATGCTGTCAAAAAGCTCTCCGGCCAGGGGGTTAAAACCCGCTTTGTGGGCTACGAGAGCCTTTGGGTCCGAGCAAAAATTCTTGCCATGATAAAGGACGGAGCTGAAGTTAAAAGCGCAGATGCAGGCGAAGATGTTGAAATAATTACAGATGAAACGCCATTTTATGGAGAATCCGGCGGTCAGGCAGGCGACACGGGCCGCATTGAGACAGACAGCGCAAAAGCCCTTGTAACAAACACCATAAAAGACCCCACCGGCCTTTTTGTGCATCAGGCAAAAATAGGGCAGGGCAGCCTTATAACAGGGCAAACGGTAAGCCTTTTTGTGGATGATTCCTCCCGGCGGGCCACTGCCCGGAACCACACGGCAACACATCTTCTGCACGCAGCCCTGCGCCAGGTGCTTGGCGAGCACGCAAAGCAGGCAGGCTCGCTTGTGGGGCCAGCCCGCCTGCGATTCGACTTTTCTCATTTTGAGGCCCTGACCCGCGAGCAGATTCGCGAAATCGAAACCATCGTCAATTCAAAAATCCGCGAAAACCAGCCCGTGTGCGTGGATGAAATGGACGCAAAAACCGCGCGCCAGAGCGGGGCCACCGCCCTTTTTGAGGAAAAATACGGCGAAACCGTGCGGGTGGTTAGCGTTTCAGATTTTTCCAAGGAGCTTTGCGGCGGAACCCACACAGATCGCACAGGCGACATAGGCCTTCTGGTCATTGTCTCCGAATCCGGCATTGCAGCAGGCGTGAGAAGAATTGAAGCCTTGACCGGCTCCGCTGCCCTGGAATACCTGCATTCCCTGCAAGATAACCTGGCCCGCTGCGCAGCCCTGGTGAAAGACAGGCCCGAAGCAGTGCCCGAAAAGGTGGAGCGGCTGCTTTCCCAGTACAAGGAGCAGGAAAAGCAGCTTGCGGTTTTAAAGGCCAAGCTGGCCGCTGCTGCTGCCGGGGACAGCGAACAAAACCAGCGGGAAATAAACGGCGTGAAGGTGTGGGTGCAGAAGGTGGAGGCCGATTCCCCAAATGCCCTGCGGGAGGCTGCCGACCGCTTTCGGGATAAAATCG
>JASEHB010000345.1:3553-3849 GCA_030018745.1 Desulfatibacillaceae bacterium
GCTCCGGCGTGGTGGTGCTTGGCGCAACAAGTGGAGAAAAGGTTTTCCTTGTGGTGGTGGTGACAAAGGACCTTGTAAAGCGCTTTCACGCGGGCAACATAATAAAGCAGGTGGCCAAAATTGTGGGAGGTTCCGGCGGCGGCAGGCCGGACATGGCCCAGGCAGGCGGGACGCAGCCGGAGAATTTGGAGCAGGCGTTGGAAAGCGCCTGGGAAGTTATAGAAGGGGCGGCCCCAGGAAAACGATAGCTGCGTTATGCGGCGATGCGCCGGGAGCTCGATGTACAAAAAGTACAC
>JASEHB010000346.1 GCA_030018745.1 Desulfatibacillaceae bacterium
ATGCGGCGCTTTTAACAGGTAAACAGGCTTGCCCTATGGGGTATTGGCAGCCAGGGCCTCTTGCAGGGCCTTGTCGCTGCAAATTTTTTGCAGAATATTGTCAAGAAGCGCGTAAAACACTTCCAAAACAACATCCCCGGTTCCAGCTCCTGCCTGGGCTACAAAGGAGCCTTGCCAGATTTGAACCTGCTCCTTAACATTGACAAGTTTCAGATCCACCTGCATCAAACCCTGGAGCATACACCTGGCAAAGCCCATCATAACCGAGTAGTTCAGCTTTTCAATGCTTGCGCCAAGCACCAGATCAGGGGCCTTTTCCTCCAGGGCAAATCCTGCTGTCAGCAGGGCATCTTTCAGCGCATTGAAAAAAATTCCGGCCACCGGCTCTTGGGAAAGATAGGCCCCACGGGGCAAACGGCCCCCCATGTTGATTTTTTCCATGATCAGGTGGGGGTCTTTGCCCCTGTTATCCACAACCGCCCCAAGGGTAAATTTTCGGCCCACGCTGCCGGAAACAGGGAGGATGCGAGATCTGTTCACAACAAAATCAATATCCAGGGTAAGGCTTTGGGCGTCCATATTCCTGTCTTTTCAAAAAAAATTTAATCCATCGCCTGAAAGCCCCTTAAAGGTGCTTGCAGGCGCTTGTTTTGTGCCAGAAGTCAGGGCATAAGGCCCTTCCATATCAATATATCTTGCAGCCGGGCCAAAGAGCCTTTTTTAGTTCAAATCGCGCCTCTGCCACAAAAGACGCGCCACAGCATCACCCTGGCCGCACACAAGCACGGCTTTGATAATGGGCGGGGGGGAATCCGGCCTTGCCCTGTAACGGGAAACCAGATGCGGCGCTTTTTGGGCGGCCTCCGGCGAAAGATACATCTCCACCCGCAAAGCATAACGGCCCGTGCAAAAAAGGGCCATGCCTTCAGGCCCGCCTTCGGCAACAAAGGCGTCCAAAAATTCACTCATAAGCCCTGCCTCTTCATCAGGTCTTATAAGCATTTTGTACCAGAACCCGGACACAGGGCCTCCAAAAAAGCTTCGGGGGCGCAAGGGCTATAAAAGCCAAAACCGGCCCGTATGAGAATGAGCATAAAGGGGAAAAACCTGGCAGGCAAGAAAAATTAAAAGCGGACGGCAACGAAATTTCTGCATCCGCTGCCGCCCGCTTCTTCACTTGTAAAAAAATTGCCGCCCAAATTAACTGGCAGGCCCCGATAAAAAGGCCTTTGGCCCAAAGGCAGGCAGCAGCACTTCGCCGGGTAAAAAAGCCCGGTTTGTTGAGTGCCGGAATTTTGTTAACGGGTGCGCTGGGTTGCCCTTATTTCAATTCTGCGCCGCCTTTTGGCAGCCTTGGCCCGTTTTCTGCGCTTCTTCACGCTGGGTTTCTCGTAGAACCGCTTTTCTTTAAGCTGGGTGAGAATCCCCTCTTTGCGAAGCATCTTTTTCAGGCCCTTGAGAGCCCGTTCCAATTGATTGTCAACAACGGAAACTTCCACACTATCCCTCCCCTCCATATGGGCTGGCCCGGTTTGATAAAACCGGCCGCGACGGCCCGGCAGGAAAAGCTCCTTTAAAAGACAAGAAAACCGCAAGGACCAATAGTGACCCCAACGGCTAAATGCCGTGAAAAAAGCCCACGGCCTTACAACACAAGCTGGAGCTTTGCCTGTTGCCAAGCCTTTCGATATTATTGCTAATGCCCTATCGTGTCAAGAAGGATTTTTTGTGGAGTTTTTTAGGCTGTCTTGCCGCAGGAGAATCCAAAGGAATTTTAATTGCGCCCCCATAAAAAAGGTGCAGTCTTATTTGCCATAAACCAAACCAATGGAGTATAATGCACCAGTTTTCACGGAAGATGGACAAGCCCATAGTTCAAGCTTGCAATGCTTTGTAAGTTATGGCATTTTATGATGAAGCAATATCCGGCCCAGCAACTTGACATGGGTTTGGGCAATGCGGGCATGACATTGGGCCAGACCGCCTTGAAAAAAACCTGGTTGGTTATAAATCTTGCGCCTTGTCGGCGTATTGAAACTCCGGGCATTTGTTGTGCCCTTTTTAGAGCAACATTTCCGCACCGGCCTGACAGGGGTCTTGCCTTCAGGGAAAATCCCCTGGTTATCAGGAAAGGAGACTTTCATTCATGAGCTTGAGTTTTTTTGAAGTTCATCCCTGCAAACGGTTTCGGGCTGCCGTTATTTTAATGGCCGTGTTTGCATTGTTGCTCTGCCTGCCGGTAAGGGATGCACAATCGGCTGCGCCCGGCACTGCCGAGGGGTATCTCTGGAACGATTTGGACAGAAACGGAATACGCCCCATAGAAGGAGAGCCGCCCCTGGCCAACTGGACGGTTCATCTTCACCAGGCAGACGGCACCTTGGCATCAACCACCCAGACAGATGGCACGGGTTTGTATAGATTCACGGCCCTGGCCCCAGGCAATTATTATATTGTGATTGACACCAAGATCGGCTGGGCCATAACTCAAAGGCACGCGCCCGGCTCGACCGAACAAACAAGGTCTGACATCTACGGGTTCAATTATCCTTTTGCTGATCCGGCCCAGGCAGACAGAACAAACCCGGGCGACCCAAGAACCACGGATGTACAACTAGTTGACGCCGGTAACGGAGCAAGATGGAATGGCGGATTCTATCAGCCGGAATTCAATGTCACCGTAAGTGATGCACAATCGAGCTGGAATTTGATGCGCGATGTCATTGTTGTGGATATCCGGACAAATGATGCGTTCTGCCTGGGGGCTGTTCCCTGCTCCCTGAATTACACATTTGTGGACAATTATCTTGCCGATAATCTGGATGACTTAAGGCTCGAAATTGACCCTTCGTGGACTCCCGGTGATGAAATAAATGCAATAGTGGGCATAGTTGACGCAAACGGCCAGTGGAGCACCGTTGCAACCCAATACCTGCGCAACAACGGCTTTGTGGCGGCCTATAACATAGTATCAGGAATGGATGAGTGGACAGGGGAAACGATTTCCTGCCTTGACGGCTACCCCCATGCAGATGCCGGGCCTGACGGGGTTGTCTTTGAGGGCCAAACATACCTTGTTGACGGTACAGGCTCCTCTCAAACCGGAATTCATTCCTACGCATGGTTACAGTTATCCGGGCCTGCAATCGCCCTTTCAGATCCCAATGGCCTGACCGCCACCTTTGTTGCCCCCCCTGTGGCTCAAGACCTTACAGCCACATTTGTCATGTCTGTGGAAACCCACAACTATTCGTGCCAGCCCTTCCCGGCTTTTTCCAACCCCGTTGTCATAACCATTCAAGACAACGGCATAACCCAATATCCTGCTGATGTAACCAGCTTTTTTTCCCACAACGGACACCCTGTGGGAATAAGGGTAAACAGCGGCGGCGCACTGGTGAGCCTTGCCCCGGCAGCTTTTGATCCATTGAGCGCCACTACCGGAGTTCCTGACCACATACCTTATGAGCTTTTGGAGTTTGTGATAAAGCTTGACCCTGCCCATGCCCAGGCCAATGTCACCTTCTTTTTTCCGGATGCCCAGCCCGACAGGGCCAGGTGGTACAAATACACAAGCGAAGGAAAATGGGTGCTGGCAGGCCAAAACGCCACCTGGAGCGCAGATGGCAGGTCGCTTAACCTGGATTTGGTGGATGGCGGGCCAGGAGATGAAGGCGGAGTGGACGGCCTTATCCGCGATCCGGGCGGGCTGGGATATTTTGATGTTCAGCCTGCCCCCCCTGCCCCCCCATACGAGCCTTTAACAAGCAGGGGCGATGATTCCGGCTCCTCCAGCGGATGCTTCATAAACACGCTGAAGAACTGACAAGGTGTCAGGCCGGATATT
>JASEHB010000347.1 GCA_030018745.1 Desulfatibacillaceae bacterium
GGCTCTATACTAAACCAAAAAGTGGAAATGTCCAATTCCGTCTGAAGCAATACAGTTTATCTGTAAGAATGCCAAAAGCCTTTGGTTTTTCAAACAGGGTCATGCCAGGCCCCACACCCAAAGTCTCACCCGTATTGACAATGGATATGGACTGCCAGTTCCCTGAAATGAAATCCAGGGTCATGTCAAAGTCGTCCTCGGTTTCGCCGGGAAAACCCACAATGAGATTTATATGGGCTTCAATGCCTGCCTCAAAGGTTGCTTTTATGGTTTGGGCGGCCTGCTCAAGGGATATGCCCTTGTTCATAAGGTCAAGCACCTTCTGTGAGCCGCTTTCCAAACCAAAGGAAAGCCACTTGCAACCGGCTTTTTTAAGCTTGCCCAAAAGCTCAACGGTCAGGCGGCGGTCAAGGCGGGCGTATCCTCCCCACGAAATATCCAGCCTTCGCTCGCAGATAAGGTCTGCCACCTGCTCCAATATCTTGTGGTTGCCGTTCAAAAGGGAGTCGCATGTGGAAAACTCCCTTATGCCGTACTGTTTAATATCCTGCTCGATTTCTTCAACAATGTGGGCCGCAGGGCGCATACGATAGGGCTTGAAAAAAACGGTTTCCTGGCAGAAGGTGCAGGCTCCGGTGCAGCCCCGGCTCATCATTATGGGAAGCTGGGAAAACCGGTAAAGGGAAAGGTCATAATCATCGTAGCGGGGCAGGGGAAGCTCATGAGCCAAAACCGGGGGCCGCTTTTTGCCGCAAAGCATTTTGCCGTCCGCACCCCTTGCCGCCACACCGGCCATACCGCAAATGGAAGCTCCCTTTGCCAGGGCATTGAAAAGCTCCGGAGCCGTGGCCTCGCCCTCACCTATCACAACGGCATCAACAGTTTCTTCTTCAATATCCCCCTTAACCCAATGGGGGGTACAGGCCGGGCCGCCCCAGACGATTTTTATTCCAGGGCAGGCCTCTTTTAGCATTTTGGAGGCATAGCGCACACAGGGGGCTGTTGTGTGAAAAACTGAAAAGCCAACAGCCTCAAACCCTCGCGAGGCTATTTCCTTGAGCAGGGAATCCAGAAGGGGCTTCACAGTGGGCAGAGTCTGCTCTTCAAAAATCTGGGAGTTCTGCCAGCGCTCGTATTGGGCAAAATCCCACCAGTCCTCCTCCTGGCCCTGCATGGCCCGCCACAGCCGCGCATTGAAGTCAAACACGGTAACAGCGTGCCCCTCCTGGCGCAGCACCCTGGCGATGTACGAAAGATTCAGCGGCGGCGTGAAAACCGACCAGCATGGCAGCATTACAAGGGCTATTCTCATAGATTCCCAAATTGCACATTACAGCCTGGCAAGGCAAGAGCCAAAGCCTGCTTTTTGATTTCCTCAAGCTTTTTCAGCAGATCTTCATCCCTGTCAGGCCCTTCAAAAAAATTCTCCTGGTTTGCGATGTTGCCCCGTACTCTTTGAAAATATATAAGATCAGGCCCCTTGTCTGCAAAAAGTTCAATAAATGGCAGAATCTGATCCATGTTGCTCCTCATAACCGTGAAATTCAATATGAGAAGAGGAAATCCGCCCTCTCTGCGCAAAGAGCCAAGCATCAAAATATTTTTTTTTACCTGCTCCCATTTTAAAAAGCGGCGGATGTATTCGTAAACCCTTTTTTCGGCAGCATCCACGGAAACATTTATGTAAAGAAAGCGGTTGTGGGCGATCTTGCGCCACATCCTTCTGTTTAAAAGGGCCGCGTTGGTGAAAAGGGCTATGGAAAGGTGTTTTGGCTTGTCCTTTTTTAGAAGAAGCTCTCTGGTATCGGGCCGGAAAAAGGGGTCCCCTGCCCCGGTCAGGCCCAGAACACGGATGGAAGGGAAGGTTTTAAGTATGTCTCTGGCAAGGGGTTTGGCAATCGCCGCATCCAGATTTTTTAATATCTCCTTTTTGGCTTTTTTGACTGCCCGCCTGCTATCAGATGCAAAATAGCAGGCCCTAAATGGCCAGCACATTATGCACCCGGAGTTGCAGGCATCCCAGTTGGCCAGCAGCACATAGCTAGGCCCCTGGCTCATGGAGGTTTTGCCTTCGGCAATGTCTGTGATAATTTCCTGTGTAAGGACAAAGGGCGTATTTTTTTCCTGGGGCGCAAAAATGTCTTTTTCGGATTCACTTATGAGCACCGGGCAGACATCCGCTTTACATACATCCTCATGGCGGCCTTCGTAAAATGCCTGGCGTATCTGCCGAGCAACCGGCCCGTTCCATATCTCCTCAAGGGAGCTTTGCCAAAGATTGCCCAAAGATCCGGTTTTTACCCATTCCGTGCAGCAGAAGGACACCTCGCCCCTGTCCTGTAACTCAAGGGAGGTGAAAGGCCGGATGCAGCGCACCCGCGAGATGGGAGTTGTTTTGTCCATATCTGTCTGGCTTGGTCTTAAACAGCATAGTGGCCGGGCGGCAAAATGCCAATGGGCTATTTGACTGGCAGTAAGCCGCATCTGCTGTTAACGGCAAACAAATGCTTTTGGTTATAATTCCATCATCTTTCGGCACATAACCGGTTTTGCATCTCTTTGAACAGCTCCTTTGCAACCATTTCATGGCCCAATTCCGACAAATGATGGTCAAGAGCAGGATCTAAAACCATACCAGGGTCAGGATCGTCAAGCCGGACAAGAAGCTGCAAATCCAGGATATCATACCCGACCTGCTCTGCTGCCTTGGCAAACTGCCCATCCTCAACCGGAGGAAGGCTAAAAGGCACTAGAAAGACCCTTACTTCATCGCCGAAAACGCTTGGAGAGTAAATAATCGGTTCTAAAAAATTGCGATTGATAAGCTCATGGGTGTTTTTTTCATTATAATTTGCAAATCTTTTATTCGCGTAAGCAAAAAATGGGTTAAATCTCCAATAAATTTTTTGAGCGCTTTTTAAAACAAGATAGTTCCATGGCATCAAGTTAAAATACTTTTTTTCCAATACTCTGTAACTCTGATAAAAATACTGGTCGTCCAGGTGGTCATTTGAGAGTATTTGCCAAAGCACAATGTCAGGGTGAAACTGCTTTCCCACATCATTGTACCAGTCAAGCTGGGCTTTAAAGTTGGTGCCTGTATTGCCCAGATTTATCACTTCAATTTCCGGAAAACGATTTTGCAGGCAATGGGAGCTTTTCAGTAATCGCTCAAGGACTTTTGGGAAAACCTTGTCCTGGGCCACATCCGGCCCGAATGTCATGGAGTCGCCAAGGGCCGCGATTCTTAAATCCGGCTTGTGGTCAAGGGGAAATTCCCTGTCACGAAACCCGTAACTGTTGATGCTGACAACAGTTTGAGTTTGATATGAAATGAAATCATGTCCGGCCGTTTTGATGATGCTGTTTAGGTTAAACTCCTTGTACCCTTTGACATTATTTTTGGCCCTGAAATTTTCAATGGCCTGTTGAGCATATTCGATGCCAGATATCTCAAAAGTAAGACAAAGCATTAAAATTACATTATAAAAAATGAACAGGCAAAATAAACACAAAACAATTTTAATTTTTTTTTGCCTGGCTTCTTTTTTCAATGGTTGGCGCATATTTTGGATTATCCGGGCAGGGTTGCAAAGCTTTTGGCTGCAAGCTGTGTGCGTTTACCAGAACAAGGTTTTGGCACTGCTGGCAGCATGAGAAATGGAGGCAGGTTGAAAAGCCCCTTGGTGAGCCTGTCGCCAATCCCGCAAAAAAGGCCCTTATTTTTTGTTCCCCCTTGGGCCTAAATAATTATTTTTGCAAATATGGCTGCCCTGCTGCAACAAAAAAGCCCCGGATTCCTTATAATAAAGAACCCGGGGCTTTTTTACTAATCAGGCC
>JASEHB010000348.1 GCA_030018745.1 Desulfatibacillaceae bacterium
GGCAAAAAGGACTAAAAAGAGTAAAAAGGTTTTCATGGCAAAATACAGCAGAACAAACCAAGATGGTATATCAAGAGGTCTTATAGATATTTTGGAAAAAAACAAAAGGCGGGAAAGTTTTGGCTTTCCCGCCTTTTGTTGCCTGAACAAACTTTTTTGCTACGCTATGTTGCCAAAACCTTTAGTAAGTAATGGTTCCACTGGCGTTCACAGAGTAGGTCCTTGTGGAAGAGTCGTGGCTTGTGGTGATTGCAAGGGCAGCCTGCGTTCCGCCAACCGTTGTGGTTACATTGGCGCTCTGCACATAGCCGTAAGTGGCAATGTTTGCAAGAGATGCAGTGCCGGCCGGGTTATCGGTGAAATAAGCCTGGGCTGCGGTGTAGGCGTTCTTTGCATCAGCATTGGCTGCGGCATTGTATGAACGCTCGCGGTAGCTGATGAAGTTAGGGATGGCGATGGCTGCCAGGATGCCGATAATCGCGATGACGATCATCAGTTCGATAAGGGTGAAGCCTTTGTCCTTGCGGGTCAGTTTCTGCATCATGGTGTGTCCCTCCTTTTAAAGATTGTTGGAAATTACCCGGGAAAATCCCGTGCCTGCATTAATCAAAGTTTATCCGGATCTTCATGCCTCTTGCCGTTGCCCTATATTGAAAGCATAATGCGTGCCAGAAACCCGCCCTACCCTTCAATTACACTCCAAAACCCCTTTTGACAGGCTCTTTGACAGTTTAAGGCCGCAAGGTAAAAACAAGTTGCAGGCAGAATTGGAAAGTTGGGGCGGGTATTTTCACCGCATAAAGGGAATTTTCACCAGGAGTGGTCAGTTCAGGATTCTGGATGGTGTTTTCCGTAGCGGTATCTAAAGGAATCCATGCTTATGCCCAAAAGCTTGGCAGCCTTGTGCTTGACCCCCCCGGAAATCTCCATTGCCTTGTCAATGTAGGCTTTTTCCACATTTGACAAAACAGTGTCAATATCCCCTTCCGGCAGAGGCAACTCCATTGCGCCTGCCCAGGAGGCGGCGTCTGAACGGGCGGACAGTTTTGTTTTGCGGTGTGTTGATAGAGCAAGGCTTTCCGGCAGAACAATATTGGTGGTGGAAAGTGCGACACTTCGCTCGATTATGTTTTCCAGCTCCCGCACATTGCCGGGAAAATCGTAGCGGTTTAAAAGATCTATTGCATAGGAGGAAAGCTTGTCTATTTTCTTGCCCATATCCCTGGCATACTTTTCCAGAAAATGCTGGGCCAAGAGCCGCAAATCCTCGCGGCGCTCACGCAGGGGCGGCACACGGATTTCAATTACATTGAGCCTGTAAAAGAGGTCTTCCCTAAAATTGCTTTCAATGACCTCGTTTTCCAGAATCTTGTTGGTGGCGGAAATGATGCGGATATCCACCTCTATATCGTGGGTGGACCCCACAGGCGAAAAGGAGC
Organism: Desulfatibacillaceae bacterium; assembly: GCA_030018745.1. Classification (GTDB taxonomy): domain Bacteria; phylum Desulfobacterota; class Desulfobacteria; order Desulfobacterales; family Desulfatibacillaceae; genus JAGVAW01. The sequence continues at coordinate 1,440 of JASEHB010000348.1, forward strand.
GCTGCTGAATTACCCGAAGCAGCTTGACCTGGATTGGGAGGGAAAGCTCGCCAACCTCGTCAAGAAAAACCGTGCCTCCGCTGGCAGCCTCAAAAAGGCCTTTTCTGTCCTGGGTGGCCCCGGTGAAGGAGCCTTTCACATGGCCAAACAGGGCGCTTTCCATCAAGGTTTCAGGAATGCCGCCGCAGTGGATGACCACAAAGGGCTTGTCGCAGCGGGGGCTTAAATCGTGCAGGGATCTTGCAATCAGCTCCTTGCCGGTTCCGGATTCGCCGGTTATGAGCACATTGGTTTTGGTGGGTGCAGCCTGCCGGATAAGCTCGTACACCTTTTTCATGGCCTTGCTGTTACCCACCAGCCTGCCGAAATGGCGGGTCTGGGCAAGCTCTTTGTTCAGGTGCTCCTTATCGCGCTCCAGTGTCCGGCGCTCCAGCGCATTTGCTATTGTCTGGACAAGCTCATCATTGTCAAAGGGTTTGGGGATGTAGTCGTAAGCCCCTTCGTTCATTGCCTCCACCGCTGTCTGGGTGCTGGCAAAGGCGGAAATCATTATGACCACAGGGGCGGGATTTAGGGAGCGGGCCTGCCTTAATACATCCAGGCCGGAGATGTCTCCCAGGCGGATGTCGCACAGCAGAAGATCCCAGGACTCGCTTTCAAGCATTTCAAGGGCCTGGGTTCCGCTTTGGGCGCACTTCACCTCATAGCCTTTGCGGGCAAGCATGAACTCTAAAAACTCGCGCATACCGCGCTCGTCATCCACAACAAGAATTCTGGCTTTGGTTTCCTTTGTCATAAGCAAATGGCAACAAACCTTTTAAAAATCATAAAAATACCTTTGCGCTGATTGTTGCAACCAACCGCCTGCTAAAGCGCATCAAAAACCATCCGTCCGCCAAAAATGGTGGCTGCAACCGCTCCGGTCAGCTCCATCCCTTCAAAGGGCGTGTTTTTGCTTTTGGATGCAAATGTTTCCGGGGTAACCTTAACTTTCCTGTTTATATCAAGAATGGTGATGTCTGCCGGGGCGCCGGGGCGAATTCCGGGTGCATCAATATTTAATATGGAGCGGGGGTTTTTCGCCATTTTTTCTGCAAGCTGCATAAGAGTAAGGACTTTTTTATGCACCAGGGCCAAGGCAAGGGGAATGGCTGTTTCAAGGCCAACCATGCCAAAGGCCGCAAGGTCGAACTCCACGGCTTTTTCTATGGGGCTGTGGGGGGCATGATCCGTTGCAATGGCGTCAAGGGTGCCGTCTGCAAGGCCCTGGATGACGGCATCCACATCCGCCTGTTCTCTTAATGGGGGATTTACCTTGGCAACCGTGTTGTAGCCTTCAACAGCCCTGTGGGTGAGGGTGAAGTAATGGGGAGCGGTTTCCGCGGTTACAGGAATCCCCTTTGCTTTTGCTTGCCGTATGGCCTCAACACTCTGCCGGGTGCTCACATGGCAGATGTGAACTCTGGCCCCTGTGATTTGCGCCAGGGCTATGTCCCGCTCCACAATGAGCCATTCTGCGGCAGATGGTATTCCGGCAAGCCCCATTGCCGTAGCGACCCGGCCCTCGTGCATCACCCCGCCTTCGCAAAGGGAGATGTCTTCGCAGTGGCACAGAACCGGCAGGTTGAAGGTGGCTGCATATTCAAGCGCCCGGCGCATCAGCCCTGCATCTGCCACACTCTTTCCGTCATCGCTTGCGGCAACTGCCCCGGCTGCGGCCATAAGGCCAAGCTCGCACAGACCTTTTCCGCAAAGGCCAGGTGTTATGGCGCACACGGGATGAACCCGGCAATGGGCTGCCTGCCTGGCTTTTTCAAGAATATAGGAAGTAACAGAAGGGTTGTCGTTGACAAGCTTGGTGTTGGGCATACAGGCAAGATCCGTAAAGCCGCCCCTTGCCGCTGCCAGGGTGCCGGTCTCAATGCTTTCCTTGTATTCCTCCCCCGGCTCGCGCAGATGCACATGCATATCCATAAGCCCTGGAAGAATGTGCATTCCCCTAGCGTCAACAACCCTGTCCGAGCCTACGGCAGAGGCCGCATTTTCATCGCAGGCAGCAATGATGCCATCTTCCACAAGCAGATCCATGGGCCTGTCAATCCTGTTGCAGGGGCAGACCACATGTCCCCCTTTAATTATCAGGCGCATGGGGCTTTCCTCCCATAAGCATATAGAGCACGGCCATCCTAACGGCAACGCCGTTTTCCACCTGCTCAAGAATAACGGAATTGGGTCCGTCCGCCACATCCGGCGCTATTTCAACACCACGGTTTAAAGGCCCTGGATGCATGACTATGGCGTTATCCGCAGCCAGGCGCATTCTCTTTGAATTAAGGCCGAAATGAATGGCATAATCGCGCTCCGAGGCCATGAGTGCGCCTTTGAGTCTTTCCTTTTG
>JASEHB010000349.1 GCA_030018745.1 Desulfatibacillaceae bacterium
AGCACAAGGGTGAGCAGCAAACCGCCGATGGTTATGTTGTTGAACTTGGGAATGAAAGTCTTGTTGAAATACTCCTCGCCCTTCTTCTTTATTACCAGGCTGCGGGTTATGGCCCCGCCGGTCAAAGGGATGACCACAAAAAGAAATACGGACAATAAAAGGGTGTTCCAGGGAATGGTTATGCCTCCCACACCCAAAAGCAGGGCCACAATGGGCGTAAAGGCAATAAGGATTATAAGGTCATTGGTCGCCACCTGCACAACCGTGTAGGCAGGGTTGCCGCGGGTGAGATGGCTCCACACGAATACCATTGCCGTGCAGGGGGCCGCCCCAAGAAGGACCGCGCCTGCAAGATAGGCCTTCGCCAGATCTGGCGGAATCAAAGCCTTGAACACCACATAGAAGAAAAAAGCTGCAATGCCAAACATGGTAAAAGGCTTGATAACCCAGTTTACAACCCAGGTGAGATAAAGCCCTGTGGGGTTTCTGCCCACATGTTTGACGCTTGCAAAATCCACCTTCATCATCATGGGGTAAATCATAAGCCATATAAGCACGCCGATGGGTATGGAAACTTGAGCGTATTCAAGCTTTGCAAGCTGGGCAGGCATGGCCGGAAGAAATTTCCCTATGAGAACGCCAGTCACCATGCACAGGATGACCCAGACCGTAAGATTGCGCTCAAAAAAACTTATTCCATCGGCTTTTTTCTGCTTCATGTTGCAAGGCTCCTTGTTTGTTTATGTATTTTTTTAGCCTTTTTGGGCCGCATCAGGGGATCGTTAAACCGGTCACTAAAAATAGCTTTCCATGCCCAGGCAAATATTCAAGAGCTTTTGCCGGCGAACTTGGTTGCTTTCTGCCTTTGGCACAAATCTTGGCGGTTGCAGGCAAGGATTTTTTTTAACTGCCGATTGTCCGCCTTTATCTGCCTTGAATTGGCAAGGGATTGGGCAAGCCAGTTTTTAAGGGCTTCGGGAAAATCTTGCGTCATCCGGTAGAACACCCACCTGCCGTCCTTGCGGCTTTTTACAATCCGAGCATTCTGCAGTATGCTCATGTGCCGGGATACGGTGGCCGTGGCAAGATCAAGCATCTCCACAATCTGGCATACGCAAAGCTCCTCATGTGCCAAAAGGGCTGCCACAACCCGCATCCGGTTGCCGTCTGCCAGGGCCTTTGCCGCGTTCAAGGCATCTTCCATATTCAATCCTTTATTAGTCATTTAGCAAATTAACTAATTAAAATTGCGCTATGGTCAGTGTATTGTCAAGAGCCTTTTAAATTTTTTTGTTTTGCCTTTGCCCGGAGGTTTCTTGACAATGCCGTAATTGGCAATAATTTAAAAAAACTGCATTTTGTCCTAATTTTGTGGCAGAATGGGTTTTTAAGGTTGGTTCCGATCTATTTTCCATCAACTATATCCGGCAAAAACGCGGCCACTTAAAAAAATCTTTTTCCCCATTTATCCTGCGTGCTATCGACCCCAAGGCAAAAATATGAAAATATCTTCCTCGTTGGCTAAAAAAATTCTGCTGCTTGCTGTTTTAGGGGCTCTGGCCGCCTTGTACTTTGCTCTGGATCTTGGCCAGTACCTTACCCTGGAAAATCTAAAGGAATCCCGCCAGGCCATTTTAGGCCTGTATGATAACAGCCCGATTCTTGTCATTGCCGCCTATATGCTTGTTTACATAACCGTCACAAGCCTTTCGCTGCCTAGCGCAGCAGTCTTGTCCCTTGCCGGAGGGGCCATTTTCGGGTTTTGGGTGGGCATGGTGGTGGTTTCCTTTGCAAGCGCCATCGGCGCAACCGCAGCCTGTGCGGTATCCCGCTTTGTGCTGGGTGACTGGGTGGCAAAAAAGCTTGGCCCTCGCATGGAAACCTTCAACAAGGGGGTGGAGCGCGATGGCGCCTTCTACCTTTTCACCCTGCGGGTTCTGCCTGCCTTTCCCTTCTGGCTCATAAACCTTGGAATGGGGCTTACAAAAATGCCCCTGCGGACCTTTTACTGGGTAAGCCAGCTTGGAATGCTTACAGGAACATTCATCTTCGTAAATGCAGGGGTTCAGCTTGCACGGGTGGAAAAGGTGGGAGACATTTTTTCCTTTGGCCTTATGGTGTCTCTTGCAATTCTTGCTGTTTTCCCAATTATTGCCAAAAAGGCCATAAATTTTTATCTGCGCAAAAAGGGCAAAACAATGCCCCAGAACCCGGCTGTGGATTAGGCAAGGTTTTCAGCCTTCAGCCCGATATTCAAGCGATATTTCTCCAGAGAGGCGGCACATGTCAAAATACGATTTTGATTTAGGTGTCATAGGCGGCGGGGCAGGCGGGCTTACGGCTGCTGCCGGGGCTTCCCAGCTTGGTGCAAAGGTGCTGCTTGTGGAAAGGGAGCCTTCTCTTGGGGGAGACTGCCTTCATTTTGGCTGCGTACCCTCCAAGGCGCTGATTGCCTGTGCGTCAAATTATTCCCGCATGAAAAACGCTGCTGACTGGGGACTGCCAAAGGTGGCTGTGCCTCCTCCGGACTTTGGAAAAATCGCCCTCTATATAAAAGGCGTTATCGAAAAAATTCAGAAGCACGATTCTGTTGAGCGGTTCTGCGGCCTGGGCGTGCAGGTTCAATTCGGTAAGGCAAGCTTTGTTGATGAGCACAAGGTATCAGCCGGGGAAAAAAGCTTTTCAGCAAAAAAGTGGGTAATCGCAACAGGCTCATCTGCTTTTATCCCCCCCATCAGCGGCCTTGAGCAAACGCCCTTTCTCACCAACCGGGAAATTTTTTCCCTGCCGAGCCTGCCGGAATCCTTGATAATCCTTGGCGGTGGCCCCATTGGCGTGGAAATGGCACAGGCCTTTTGCCGCCTTGGGACAAAGGTCACTGTTGTGGAGATGGCCGGGCAGATTCTTGGCCCTGAAGACCCTGACATGGCCGACATTGTTCTGGAAACTTTAAGAAACGAGGGAGTGGAGTTCTATCTTTCATCAAGGGCGGTCAAGGTTGAGGATTTGAAAGGAAGATGCCGGGTGACTGTGGAAAAGCCATCCGGAGAAAAAATTTCCCTTGCCGCAGAGAAGCTTCTTGTGGCTGTCGGCCGTAGCGTCAATGTGCAAAACCTTGGGCTTGAAAAGGCCGGCGTTAACTTTTCCCCTCGCGGAATTGGCGTGGATAATCGCTGCCGCACCAGCCAGCCCCATATTTTTGCCGTGGGGGATGTTTCCGGCGGTTATCAGTTCACCCATGCAGCCGGGTACGAAGGCGGCGTGGCACTTGTCAATGCCGTGATGCACCTGCCCAGAAAGGTCGATTACACCTGGATGCCCTGGTGTACCTACACAGACCCGGAGCTTGCCTCTGTGGGCCTTAACGAAAAACGCGCAAAGGCAACAGGAATTGATTACAGCATATTTGAGGAGAAATTTTCCAATAATGACCGAAGCCTTGCAGGCGGCGGGGCAACAGGCAAAATAAAGCTGCTGCTTGGCAGCAACTCAAAGCTTTTGGGGGTTCAAATAGCCGGGCCACATGCCGGAGAGCTTATCAACCAATGGGTTGCAGTTGCAAACGGCAAGGTAAAGCTCTCCACTCTGGCCTCGGCAATCCACCCCTATCCCACCCTGGGGGAGATAAACAAGCGCGTTGCCGGAGCAATTTATGCGCCCAAGCTCTATTCAGGCGCTATCAAAAAAACGCTTAAGGTCCTTTTTGGGCTTAAAGGAAGGGCCTGCGGGCCGGATATGCAATAGCTTTTCCTTAAAAAAGCCTGCCTTTTTGCAGGGGGCCGCAAATAAAAAAATCCAAAAAGGGC
>JASEHB010000350.1 GCA_030018745.1 Desulfatibacillaceae bacterium
GCCAGCTTTTCCGGGTGGATTTTGGCACTGCCAAGGTTTACAAAATGCTGCCCTGGGTTTTTGGCATTTACGAATTTCAGCTTAACCGCATGGATAGGGAGTTTGCCGAGCTTTCCGAGCTATATGGCCTGGATTATGCCCCCCAGTTCTTCGGCAACAAGCCCCAGCTCATGCAGGTTGTACCTGTTGATACAGACATTACCGCCTCCCACGAAACCCTTCCTTATCACACTGTTTCAGGCATTATTGAGAAAGGCCTTTCCTTTGCTGTTGCCCAGTGCATCTGCAAAAAGGAGCAGAACCTGCTTGATAACCCCTGCAAGCGGCCCCAGGAGGTATGCCTTGGCATTGCCCCTGTGCCAAATGTTTTCGACAATCATATTTGGGGGCGGCCCATAACCAAGGAGGAGGCATACAAGGTTCTGGAGACTGCCGAAGAAGCGGCCCTTGTGCACCTTACCTGGAATATCCAGAACGGCCACTATTTTATATGCAACTGCTGCGGGTGCTGCTGCGGGGTGCTGCGCTCCATAAACGAGCTTGGCATTAACGGGGCCGTGAATGCTCATTACTACGCCAAAATTGATGCGGATGTCTGCACAGCCTGCGGCGTATGCGCGGACGAGCGCTGCCAGGTTCATGCCATTTCAGAGCAGGATGATTTTTATGAGGTGGATATAGACAGATGCATTGGCTGCGGCCTGTGCATTTCCACCTGCCCAACGGAGGCAATAAGCCTTGTAAAGCGGGAGGTGGTGGAGCTTCCTCCGCCAAACGAGGAGGCATGGTTTGAAGAGCGGGGCAAGGCCAGGGGGGTTGATTACTCCCAGTTCCTGCTTGGCGCAAAAGAAAGGTAGCCTGTCAACAAAGCGGTGCTGTGGGGGCGGAGGGCCTTTTTCCTTGAAAAGGCCCTGCCGTCTCCCCAATGCTCTTTGGGCCTTTACGGTCTTGGGGGCCTGCGGTATTCGTATTCCACAAACCTTATGCGGCCTTTGTCTGTAACAAAGCTGTTTAAAACCCAGCTTATAAGCCCTATTACCAGCGAGCCCCAGAAGGCTGCCCCAAAGCCATCCACATGAAAGCCGGAAACCACGCCGGAAGCCATCATCAAAAGAAGTGCATTGATGACAAGGATGAAAATGCCAAAGGTTAAAACCGTAAGGGGCAGGGTTAGAATAATAAGAACCGGGCGGAAGAGGGCATTCAAGATTCCAAGAATGGCAGCCGCCGCCAAAAGCGAGCCGAAACTGCTTACCGCAATGCCGTCCATCAGGTAGGATGCAGCCGTGATGGCCACGGTGAGCACAACCCATCGAATTGCAAGGCCTTGCATGGCTTGTTCCTTTCCTTTAAGTTTCCAGGGCGTCCCTGGCTTATTGGCAATTGACACACTGTCTAGTGGTGACTATAATTTGTTTTCCGCAAATTTCAAGGTTTAGCCAAAAACAGGCAAGCTGGGAAAAACGCTTAAGTATGCCAAGATTTATGAGGTTGCTGTGCAGTTGCCGCAAGCAATATGAGCCTTGGTTTACAAGGGCGGGGAATGAAAGTTTTCGGCGTTTAAAAGCTCTTGCATATGAAGGAGTTCTTTTTCATGGCAGCCAAAAAACGGGGAGTTCTGGTTACGGGCGTTGCTCATCCCTGGGGTAGAAACCTGGTACCCCTGCTGGAAGAAGACGAGCAGTTCGACCCGATTATAGGCGTTGACTTCAAAAAGCCGGAAACCCCTTTCAAGCGGGTGGAATTCTTTCAGGTGGATTTGCACAATCCCCTAATACCCGAATTGTTGCAGGTGGCCAATGTGGATACCGTATGCCATCTGCTTTTTCTGGATGCCTATGCCTCCAACGAGGAGTATTTTGACCAGAATGTCATGGGGGCCATGGATCTTCTGGCCGCCTGCGCGGCATCCGACATAAAAAGGGTTATCATTAAAAGCGACACAAAGGTTTACGGGTGCCAGTACCTTCACCCCAACTATCTTTCCGAATATTCGGATTTCCAGGGAAAGCACCAGCACCGCTATATTCAGGACAGGGTTGAGCTTGAAAAGATTGTGGATCGCTTTTCCCGGCAGAATGTGAACCCGCGTCTCACAATACTGCGCTTTGCCAATATTCTTGGCCGCTCCATACAAACCCCCATGAGCCGTTATCTGGACTCAACCATTGTGCCCACAGTCGCAGGCTTTGACCCGCTTTTCCAGTTCACCCACGAAAAGGATGTGCTGGCCTGCCTCTACCACACCATCAAAAGCGATGTTACGGGAATCTTCAACATTGCCGGAGAAGGGGCGCTTCCCCTGTCACAGGTTCTGCGCATCGGCGGGGTCACAAACCTGCCGCTGCCGGCCAGCCTTCTTAGCCTCACCTCCGCTCTGTGGCGCAGGACAGGCAAAAAGGGTCTTTTGAATTCCATACCCATTGAGGTTGGGTATCTAAAACATGCCTGCCTGGGAGACACCACCCGCATGAAGGAATGGCTCAAGTTCATGCCCCGTTTTTCCTCAAAGCATACGGTTAATGACTTTTTTGAAAACCTGCGCGTGAGGCGCTATCTTCCTTTGCGAACGGCCATCCGCTCGGATCCCCTTTCAAGTGAAAAGCTTCAGGAATGGATTGCAGTAAGAAGGCATGCCCAGGATTATCTTTCGGATTTAATCGAGACTTTTAACAAGGCGGAAGAGCATGACCAGTAGCAGTCCCAAAGACAAACCGGAAAAAGACTCCGGCCAGTGTCAGGGCGCAACCCTAAAAGGCGAACAGTGCAAAAACAAGGCCCTGCCCGGGCAGCGGTACTGCAAGATGCATGACCACAAGGAGGATTCTTCCTGTCCGGGTGCTGTAAAGGAGCCGGAGGAGTGGTCGCCGGAAACCATTTCCAGCCTGCGCGAGCTTTTTAAGTTGCTGCGCCGCCGGTCAACAGGCAAATATGATGTGGACGAGCACGGCCTGGACATGGATATTCTTGAGCAGCTTCGCCCTGTTGCCCGCTGGATTTATCACAAATGGTGGCGGGTAACCGCCACTGGGGTCGAAAATGTTCCGGCCCAGGGCAGGGCGCTTTTGGTGGCAAACCACAGTGGTGTTCTGCCTTTTGATGGCGCAATGGTCATCATGGCCATTCAGGAGGAGCATCCGGAGCCAAGGCTTGTAAGAGCGCTTGTCCTTTCCCTGTTTTTCGGCATACCATTCACCGCGCCTTTCCTGTCCAAGATGGGCCAGGTTCAGGCAAACCCCGAAAATGCAGAAAGACTCTTAAAAGACGACCAGCTGGCCCTTGTGTTTCCTGAAGGAGTAAAGGGCATAGGCAAGCCCTGGCGGCGGCGCTACCAGCTTGCCCGTTTCGGGCGGGGCGGCTTTGTGCGGGTGGCCATGAACGCCAGTGCGCCCATCATTCCGGTTTCCGTGGTGGGGGCAGAGGAAATCTATCCGCATATCTTCAACTTCAAGTTCCTTGCATCCCTTGTGGGGATTCCCTACTTTCCCATAACTCCTTTCTGGCCCTGGCTCGGCCCACTTGGCATGGTTCCGCTCCCTACAAAATGGTACATTCATTTTGCAGAGCCAATACAGATTCCTGAAATGAAATATCGAAGGAGCGAGGAGTCCCTTCTGGTGACAAAAATCTCAAACCAGGTGCGCGATACCATTCAGCGTTGCATACATGAGAGGTTGAAGGTGAGAAGGAGCGTCTTTTTTTAGCCCCGGCTCACTTACCCCTTTTTTGTCAAACCCGCTCAAAACAAAAGCCCCTGCCTTTTTAGGC
>JASEHB010000351.1 GCA_030018745.1 Desulfatibacillaceae bacterium
AAATAGGGCGCGCCCGCAGGGTGAAAAATTTTGCCGTTTAAACATCGTTTTGCTTGAAAAAGCAGACTATATTTTAAGCAAAACCCCAAAAATGTACTTATCTATCTGAAAACACTTTATATATTCTTAAACGGCAAAATTTTTCATGAATTAAGGGTCAGGCTCCGGCCTCCGTATGCTCATCCCCGGATTTGCGGCGTATGAGCACCGCGCTGTGAACCAGCCAGTAACTTGCAGCCAGGGCAACTATAACAAGGCCTGTGGCCCACACATAGCTCACCTCCACGGTTGCATAATCGAACACAATCACCTTTCGGGCAGCGGCCATGAGCGCGGTGGCGATTACAAGGCGCACATGAATCACATCTTCTCGCAAATACAAAACAATGTTCACAAAAATTTCAATGGCAATAAGAACCACAAGAAATGCGCCGAAGATTCCCAAAATCTCGTTTATCTGTAGAACACCATAAGGCGGTGTGGTTACAAACTTGTAGATGAGCCACATAACATCAATGACAGCCCAGAAGATGACCAGGGTCATGAAAACGGCAAGGACCCGCACAGCCATCAGGATAAGCTTGTGCAGAATGGAGACCAGGCGCTCCTCGCCCCGGACCGCGCATTCATACTGGTTGAGCCATTTATCCTTGGATTCATCGAACATGGTGGTTTTTCCTTTCAAGGGCTTTTGGCCCGCTGCCTTTAGATGCCTGCGGCAGGCGCAGCATTTTAATCCTCTTTTTCCTTGACTGTTTTTTTAAGCTGCTCGTTCAAGGCTTCAAAAAGCTGCTTCTTGCGCTCTTTTTCGCTGCCTGCAATTTTTTGTATGCGCTCCAGTTCCGCCTTGCGCTTTGCGGCAAACTTCTCAATCTCCTGCTCCATGCCAGGGGCCTGTTTCTCCTTGGGCAACTCCTCGATCAGGGTCGGATCGCCCACAAAAATCCGGTCCGTTGAGGCGCTTTGCACAATTTTGAGCACCCCCATTTTTGCAAGGCGGTTCACCATGTCCTGGGTCTGCTCCGGCGAAAAGGCCAAATCATCTGCAATTTCCTTTACCGTTGGGGGGGTGCCCTTTTTGTGATCCAGCAGGCGGGCCGAAGCGGTTACAAGATGGGCTATATGATAGGGAGAAGATTTATCCATATTGAACTGCCTCCTGAATTTGCACTGTCCTGACCTTCTTATGAGCGAAGCGTCCTTGACATATATTGCCTTGTAAGGTTAGGTAGCATTCTCAAGGAATTTGTCAACTCCTGCAAGGCAGGCTTGGCGGCCTTAACGGTTTTGCCGCTTTGCCGGACCTTAAGATGTTATAAAGAAATTCCGGCAGGTAAAGAAAAATCTTGCTTGCCTGTATTTACCCGTCATCCACAATAATGCGGTTTTTGCTACTGGCAACAAGCCCTTGCAAACAACCGCGCAAAAGAGAGGAAAAGACCATGACCCAGATACTTGATGTTCGCGCCAGGCAGGTGCTGGACTCGCGGGGCAACCCCACGGTGGAGGCGGAGGTTTTTCTGGAGTCCGGCGGCATAGGCCGGGCAATTACGCCAAGCGGCGCTTCCACAGGAGCGCGCGAAGCCTTGGAGTTAAGGGACAAGGATGCAAATATCTATGGCGGCAAGTCTGTTGAAAGGGCTGTGCAGAATGTGGTTGAGCGCATAGGCCCGGCCATTTTGGGCATGGATGCTGCAGACCAGGCTTCCATTGACACCACCATGCTTGAGCTTGATGGAACTGAAAACAAGTCCGAGCTTGGGGCAAACGCAATCCTGGCTGTTTCCATGGCCAATGCGCGAGCCGTGGCGGACGCTTTGGGCCTGCCCCTTTACCGCTACCTGGGCGGCATTGCAGGCAACATTCTGCCCCTGCCCATGATGAACATCATAAACGGCGGGTCCCATGCAGCCAACAGCCTGGATATTCAGGAATTCATGATAATGCCTGTGGGCGCGGATTCCATTGTCACGGCCATCCGCATGGGCGCAGAGGTTTTTCATATTTTAAAGAAGATACTTTCTGCTGACGGCCATGTTACAGGCGTTGGCGATGAGGGCGGCTTTGCCCCCAACCTGGATACCAACGAGCAGGCATTCACCTACATCATGCGGGCCATAGAGGAGGCCGGTTACAGGCCGGGCGATGACATTGCCCTTGCCATTGATGCGGCTGCCTCCGAGTTCTACAAGTCCAAAAAATATGTGCTTGCAGGCGAAAACAGGAAGCTCACGGCCAAGCAGCTTATAGACTACTACGAGGAGCTTGTGGGCCGCTACCCCATTGTTAGCATTGAAGACGGCCTTGCAGAAAACGACTGGGACGGCTGGGAAAAACTCACCGAGCGCCTTGACGACAGGGTGCAGCTTGTGGGCGATGATATTTTTGTGACCAACCCGGAAATTTTTGCCCAGGGAATAGAGCGCAGCATCGGCAACGCCATTCTTATAAAGCTAAACCAGATAGGCACCCTTACCGAAACGCTGGAAACAATCCAGATGGCAAAGGAGTCCGGATACCAGACGGTCATCTCGCATCGCTCCGGAGAAACAGAGGACACCTTCATTGCAGATCTGGCTGTGGCGGTAAATGCGCTCCAGATAAAGACCGGCAGCCTTTCCCGCACAGACAGGGTGGCCAAGTACAACCAGCTCATCCGTATTGAGGAAAGCCTGGGTATAGGGGCATCTTTTGCGGGGAATATATTTTAAGGGAACAAGGGTTGCAGAATTTTAAAGAAAAATTTGCTCAAGCCGCAAAAAAAACCTTCCTCCATAAAGGGCTTTTAGCAGCTTTGTGCGCCTTTCTTGTCCTTTGGTTGAGCTGCGCATCCGGGGCAGGGGCTTATGTTATGGAAGCAGGCCGGATACTTGAGCTTTCCGTGGAGGCAATGGGCAGAATTCAGGGCCTTGCGCTTAATGAAAAGGTGCTGGACTGTTTTGCAGCGCCGGATGAAGAGGCATCGGACGGAGGGCTTCTTTCTCCTTCGGACAGGCTTATTGGCGAGCTTGCCAATGAATCGGCGGCCCTGACCCCTTCCGGCAATGGATCTTACGCTTTTCCCCCCATGCCCGAAGGCTGCTTTCTTCTTGAATATGAAACAAAATACCGCTTCAATTCCTCCTTTCGGGAGGAGTTTGCCGCAAATGGGCAGAGGCATATTGCAGTTTTTTCCCAAAGGGGCATGGCAAGGGTTGCGGGCGATGAGCTTGTGGAAGAGGTTGAGGGCGTTATTGACCTTTACAGGTATCCGCTGCTTTACAGGGACGCGGATATGCTTCTTGAGCGCCTTGAACTTGCAGGCGTAAATACGGCTGTCCGCTCTTTGGGCCGTTTTGAGGGCAGAATAGCCTTTGTCATAGGCGCGCAGTATCCTGATGAAAGCCGCCCCCAGTTGTGGATTGACAAGGACAGCTTTCTTCCTGTTCGCTGGATTGTAACCAGGCAGGTGCCTGGCCAGCTCCAGATGAGCCTGGAGTTCCGCTACCATGATTGGGAGGCCTCCATCACCCGCAGAGGCCGGGAGTCCACAGGCTTTTTTCCCCAGAGAATTTTTTTTATTTACGGCGGACGCATTGTAAGGGAGCGGATTGTGCAGAGCATGGCCCCAAATCCGGCTTTTGGGCGGGATGATTTTGACCTGGAGGGCATCCGGGCGGCCAAAAAGCCTTCCCAGGAGATATTGGAACAGCGCGCCTTGCTTTTTGAACTTGAGCAGAAAAGCCAAACAGGCGAGGATTTTTAGGGGCGGCTGTT
>JASEHB010000352.1 GCA_030018745.1 Desulfatibacillaceae bacterium
CTCAAGCTCTTGTCCAGAAGAGTGTTGGCCTTTTTGCGGTTTGCTTTTACGCATTGGGGACAGGAGGAATTTAAAGCCTCTGCAAGAAGATTAAGGGCCTCTTGGGGAAAAACACCATGCCCGAAAAAAGCGCATTCATCTGCCGGGCCGTTTTGTGCATGAGCAGCAAAAAAAGCCGGCACACAAAGCAGAATCAAAAAAAATATGCCAAGGCTTTTGGCCATCAAAAATAAACCTTTATTTGGCCCTGTGCGCTGTTTTGGGAAATGCCGTGGGCTGCCTGATGCAAATAGCTGAATGCAAAGGCGGCATTTCTTGAAATCGGCACGGTTGCGCAAAGGCCTGTCTCAAACCTTGCCCCGGTTTCTCCAAGTGGCGAATATGCCCCCTGGCCTTGTGCATGAAAATATATGGGGCCAATTTGCCTTACCAGCCCGGTTTTAAGGCCTGCGGCAAGAGAGTAATTGTCTTCCAGCGCCCCGGAAAAAGCAGCCTCGCCCCTTGCCATCACGAAAAAAAGGCCGACAAGGGGCAATTCCCAGGCAAGGCCTCTGCCTGCAACAATATCAAAAACAAGGCTTTTTTCCTTTGTATGGACAATGCGCTGCTGCCATCCGGCCTTAAACTCCCATGAAATGGGTTTGATAAGCCTGTTTCTTGGAGACGATGAGCTGATGGAAAGAATTTCCAGAGATTCAAGCTCAAATTTTTGTTTATCAGCAAAAAACCTTAATCTTGTATCAAGAAAGGAAATGGCAGAGCCATCCGCAAAGCCGGTTTGGGGGTCGCAAAGGTCGTGGTAGGCAGGCCGAAGCCGCAGCTCCATAAAGGCATCACCGCTGGCAAGGCCCCATCCTGCTGCAACAAGGCCGGGTCCATGACCCTTGTCGGGTCTTGGCGGCGCCTTTGGCTCCGGCAGGGGCAAAAAATCCTTCCCGGCCAGGCTTCTGGCCTCAAGGGCAGCCCTGTACCTTGTAACAAAAGTGTCCTTTTGAATTCTGCCGCTCGTGTGCAGGAAGCCAAGCCATTCGGCCACCAGATTAAGAACCTGAATCTGGCGCTGGCTGGATATTTCGCTTTCAAGGACACTTTTGGGGGAAATCCTGCCCCTGCCCACCTCTTTGGCCTTTTTTACATCATCAGCGGGCATGGAGTTTGCCATATTCTGGATGATGGCCGCTTTTGAAGGAGTATAGACTGGCTGGCCCGCCAACCCCGCATCCAATGCCATGCGAACCGTGTTGACGGGAAATACCAGGGAGCCTTTTTTACTTGTTAAGGCCAGTTCGGGCCGGGCGGCATCAAGCAGATAAAGAAGGGTATAGCTGCAATTTTCATCCAGAAAGTAGTAATTTGAGTAAATTTGGGAAAGCTCGTAAACATGGGAAAGCATCCGCCGGATTTGCTCCTGATCAAGATCAAGGGGATATTCCCATAAATCCCGCTGGCTCACAAAGGCGTATTCGGCAAGCTTCTCGTAATAAGGGCCAAGGGAAAAATAACCCTGGTAGCGCCCTGTAAGCCCCCGGAGGGCATAAACAAGAGGGTTTTCATTTGCAGAAGTTACGGCAGAGTAATTGACAGCCCGCCAGAGAAGGCGGTTTCCAGACTGGGTCTGGATCACAATGAGTGTATGGCCGAACATTGAGGCCGGACTCTGGATGTGCGCGGAGGCAAAGACAAGATGCGCGGAGTGTGCATCCATCGAATTCATCCAGTCTTCAAAATCAGGGCATTGTGGGGAGGCAACAGTATTTTGAGATATCCCAAGGCGCTCCATTATCCATTTCCTGCGGGCCACAAAACGGCAGGTAACAGCGGAATCTTCGGTAGAAAAAAGTGCCCTGATAAAGGCGAGAAGCTCTGCTTTGGGGTCGAGCTTGCCCTGGCCGGTTAAAAAAAAGGAAGGGTCATCCACCCTGCTTTTGTAACCTGTGCCGGATGGGGCATAGTGAAGCAGGATATGCCAATAGGGGTCCTGCCAAAGGTTTTGGGCTTTGGCTTTTTGAATGGCGGCTTCGCAAGCTGGTTTACAGGGTTGGGCTTTGCATACGCCAGGGCCTGCTGCCATGCAAAACAAAAGCGCAAAGACAAAAAAAGGGGGAAGCACAAGCCAATTAAAGCGGCCTGCCCTCCCCCCGGCAAACATGGTCAAAATCATACCTGTCACATCATGACAGCCGCAATATTCGACACAACATCATCGCTTGTGACCTGCCCATCTGGATAAATGGAAGAGAAGTTGGCCTGGAGAAGCGTGTAAAATTCCCCCCGGTTCTCTGCCGGTACCTCGATTAGTGCAGCAAGGGCTTCAAGATAAAGGCCCTGGCCGCGGGCAATGTCCAAAGCCAGGCTGTCCATGTTTTCGGCCACAAAAACCTTTACACGGGGGCTGTACACAAGGCTTTCAGGCGACTTGCATTCGGATGTGCCGGAGCTTATCCCAAAATACTGGCTGCCAAACGCCTGGTTTGTGGAGGCAGCGGCAACCTGGGATAGAAGGGTGTGGGTATTGCCGAATATCATTGTGCCCAGACCGCAGCCGTAATTTTCCTGTCCGGCCATAACCGCCGGGGTTGCAAGCAAAAATAAGGCAGTCAAAAACAAGGGTATGAATCGTCTTTTCATGATGCCCTCCCATGTGAAACAGGTAAAAAATTATTGCTTCAGCAAGTTTATATATTTTGTTTTTTTACAATATAACGCCCCGCAATGCAAGCCTGAATCGGTTTGCAGCAGCTTTGGCAAAAAAGCCGCTTATTATTGCGGGCCGCTTACAGGCAAATCTGGCTAAAAGCTGCCGGAGGCTGCCTTTGCGCTCTCATAATCCGGTGTGAGGCGAAGATTTTCCAGTCCCGGATCAGAATCTGTCATCTGCCAGTCATCAAATCCGGCATCCAGCAATTTTTCAAACCAGGCTGTTGCGCCTTCTGCATCGCCTGTAACCGAATGCAGACGGGTCATGTTGTAGAGCGATGGAATGTTGTCCGGGTTGTGCATAAGAGCCTTATTGAGATTTTGATAGGCCTGCTGAAAATACCCTGTCGCCATGAATGCAATGGCAAGGTTATTGAGAATCTCGGCAGATGGAGGCCCAACATCCAGAGCTTTTTTTAGGTATGCAACAGCCTTGCCGGGATTGCCTGTGTAAAGCATATGGCGCCCGGCGCTGGCCAGCAGGTCCGGGTGCTCCGGCTCCATGGAAAGGGCATATTCCAAAACTTTTCCTGCTTCATCAAGTTGGCCAAGCTGGGTCAGGACTATGTACAGATCATTGTGAATGTTGCCGCCCTGCCCAAAATAAGCAACATAGTTTTGCTGGAGGCTTAAAGCCTGCCTGAAGGCAAGAACCGATTCCTCCAGACGGTTTACGCCCGGCTGGGCCAGAATTTTTCCGTAATTATACCAGGCAGAAAAAGCATCAGGGTCTATCTGGGTTGCTTTTTGCGCTGCATCAACAGCTTCCTGGGTAAATCCTTCATTAACAAGAGCAATGGAAAGCTCTGTCCACGGGCGAACCAGGTGCGGCGAGGTTTTTACGGCATTTTTAAAAAAGGTGATGTCATCGGCCCACACCCGGTTTGCAGCAACAGTCGCAAATGCAGATGCGGCTATGATGATGCAACATACTGCAATGGTGATTTTTTTTGGCGGGATCAGTTTTTGGATAATCCACACAATTGAAGCAACAATCAACATTGACGGCAGGTATAGCCGGTGGTCAAAAGCAAGCTCCAGACCGATAATGGAAGAT
>JASEHB010000353.1:0-2966 GCA_030018745.1 Desulfatibacillaceae bacterium
TTATAGGGCCTTTTTACCTTTTTCCCAGAGAAGGGGCAAAAAGAAAAGGGGCAAGTTGAACAATCTGCCGTTGACAGGGGCCAGGGCATCTGGAAAAGTGCATAAAAATTATCTTTGGGAAAAGGTTTGGCACCATGAGCAATGAGCCTGTATTTGAACCTATGGCCGCAGATGAGAGCTTTGTTTTCGGGTGCGGGCCAAATTGCGCCTGTTTTAACGAGTGCTGCCGGGATCTCAACCAGTTCATGACCCCCTATGACCTGCTGCGCTTAAAAATTGGCTCGGGCCTGTCTTCAGGCGCGCTGCTGGCCAGCCATATAAACATTGCCACAGGCCCGGCAACAGGGCTGCCTGTGGCCACCCTGGCCCCTGGGCCTGGCGGCGATCTGCCCTGCCCCTTTGTAACAAATCAAGGCTGCTCGGTCTATGAGCACAGGCCTTCATCGTGCCGGGCCTATCCCCTGGTGAGGGCCGTGGGCGCAAAACCTGATGGCAAAGAGCTTTTTGAGCGCTTTTTTCTGGTCAAGGAGGCCCATTGCAAGGGCTTTTGCGGCCCGGCTGCCCACACACCCGCCTCCTGGATGGAAAACCAGGGGCTTGCCCCTTACAACATTTCAAACGACAGCTTCCTTTCCCTTATCAGCGCCAAGAATGCTTCAGGCAAAGGCCCGCTGCCCCAAGACAAACGCCAGCTTTTTATAAGGGCATTGTACGACACGGACGGCTTTCGCCAGGATGTAGCTGCCGGAATGCACAAAAACAGCAAAAACCTGCCGGACCCAAAGGCTGATGATCAGAGCTTTCTGGCCCAGGCCATGAGCTTTATGCTTGGGGTGTTGCAGGCAGGCAAAAAAGGCTGATGAGCAGCATTTTCTTTCTGCCAATTATCTGATAAAATAATATTTTTAATCTCAAGATTTTTCCCGTCCAACACAGCTCTTGCCAAAGAAAGGTGTTTTTCCCATGAAAACAATCCGGATTCTTCTTGTTTTTCTGCTTGTAACCGTTGCCCTGTTTGGCGCATACGCCTGCAAGTCAGCCGGTACCAATGCACCTGCAAGCCTGATGACTGTCTCTAAAGATGATCTTAAGGCAAGCATCCTTTCATCATTTGTCAACAGCACGGACTGGTTCTTTTTGGGCCTTAAAAAGGATATGGAGCTTCTTGCCTCAACAAGTGCAGTCATCTCCGGCGACTGGGAGGCCATGGAGCCAATGCTTGCCGCCTATCAGGACCTCCACCCGGAGCTATTTTTGTTTTATGCGCTGCCGGATGGCTCTTACTCGGCTGCCCAAGGCGGGCCTACCGGCAAAAATCTTTCGGACAGGGCCTATTTTCCCTCCCTTATGGCAGGAAATGCGGTGGTGGGCGAGCTTGTGGTAAGCAAGGCCACGGGGCAGAAGGCTGCTGTTGTGGCTGCGCCGGTCATGGTTGATGGCAGGGTGGCCGGGGCGGTTGGCGCATCGGTTTTTCTGGAGCAATTAAACGACCAGGTAACCTCTTTGCTTAATCTGCCTGAAGACATGCTCTTTTTTGCCCTGGATCCAGACGGGCTGACCGCTTTAAACACTGTTTCCCAACGGCTTCTGGTGAACCCGGCAGATATGCATGACCCGGAGCTTGCCCGCGGCAAGGACTATATTCTTAAAAACAAACGGGGGGTTGTCACCTATTCGCTTGGCAACATCCCCCGCAGGGTCATGTTTGTAACCAGCCAGGTGACAGGCTGGCATTTTGCCATTGGAACCAAGGTTCAATAGAAATTGTTTGGGCAAAAGGCATGGAACTTACCAACAAGGCTGCCCTTGTGCTTGGGGGCATTTGGGGAATAGGCAGGGCTGCGGCTTTGGCTTTGGCAGGCCAGGGCATGAAGGTGGCTGTTGCCTGGTATGACCGCAAATCGGCCCTGGACGCCCTGGAAAAAGACCTGGCTGCCTTTGGGGTGGATTTTTGCCTGCTCCATGCGGATTTGCGCGAGCCGGAAGCAGCAAGGCTTGTGACCCAGCAGGCGGTTGAAAGGCTGGGGCGGCTGGATTTGCTTGTAAACAATGTGGAGAGGGGCGGCTGGCCCGTGGTGCATGGCCCTTACACCCCTGCCCAGTGGGATTTGGAGATGCAGACCACCCTTTTTGCCAAGCGCAATATTTTTGAGGCCTGCCTGCCCTTTTTGAAAAGGCAGGGCGGGGCTGTCATCAACATTTCCTCCATTGCCGCCAAAGTGGGGCGAAGCGGCCCGGCAGCCGGCGTGTTCAATGTTGGCTATGCTGCGGCCAATGCGGGTGTTGCTGCCCTTACAGCAGACTTTGCCCGACAGGGCGCGCCTGATGTAAGGGTTAACGAGCTTATGCTTGGCTTTTTTGAAACCCGGCACGGGCCTGGCACAAAGGGATGGGATTTGCTGGATGAGGAAGATAAAAAGGCCATTCTTGATCACACTCTTTTGGGCCGCACCGGCCTTTTGGATGAGGTTGCAAAGGCCATAATCTTTCTGGCAAGGGATGCCTCGTTTATGACAGGTGCAAGACTTGTCCTTGATGGCGGCTATCTTTTGGGCGCAGACGAAGCCCCTGCCATGCCTCCCGGAGTGGAGCCGCCGGATGGGGACACAAGGTTTGAATAGCTTTGGGCAAATTATACCGCAATGCTTTTACCCCTTTGCCGCCTGCTTGGGGTAAAGGGGGGCCTGGGCGCGGAAGGGGCCGTCCTGCGGGGGAGTGAAGCCTAAAACCGTTTTGAGGAAGCTCAAGGTTATGGCATAGGTTGCGCCCCACAAAACCTCATCGCCCTCCGTGCTCTTTATGCAAAGGCAGGGCATATCCACAAAGTCCTGGCCGTAAAAGTCCTTGTATCTGCCGGTGAGCATAAGGCGGTAGGTGCCGTAGTTTAGAGGGTTGGTAAGCTCGGCAAAGCCTGCAAGAATTACCCTTTCAATTTCCCTTCCCCTGCAGGATAATGGAACGCCCTT
>JASEHB010000353.1:2976-3751 GCA_030018745.1 Desulfatibacillaceae bacterium
CCCTTTTTGATTGCACCCACCATTGGGTAGATTATTCGGCTGCGGGTAAGCATTCTGTGGCAGGGAAGCCCGCCTAAAAAATCCACCCTTCCGGGCCACAGGCGCATTTCCTCCCATGTTTCCCGCAGGGCGCCTGCCAGAAAATAGGTGAGCAGGCCAAAGGTTGTCCGGTCCCGCTGCCTGGCAAGGGCAAAGCCGGGGCTTTTTTTTAAGGGCAGAAGATGCGGCACAAGGGTTTTTGCTGTGAGCGCATCCACAAAGGGCTGGGGATGCCCGCCGGGAAAGCAAAGGTCCCCAGGCTGGGGCACATTGCAGCTTCTTTTGTTGAACACAAGCTGCCAGCCGCCGTCCGGCTCATCCGGGTCTCCCCGGCGGGTTACAAGGGCCAGCACGGCAGCCTCCTGCCACAGGCCCCCTTTTCCGGAACCGGCGCGGACAAATTCCTTCTGGGCCGCATAGTCCAGGTCTGCTCCTGCCAGGGCTTTTACAATGCGCTCTCTCATAAAAAGGGATAGACCATAAAGAAGGCCCCAATGCAAGAAGGCTGTCTGCCGCAAAGCTTTGCCGCCTGAAAGCCCGGCTGCTAGTTCAAGATTGGGTCAAGCCCGGCAGGTTTTACAAAAGCTTTTTCCAGAAGGCTGTTTTGCGGCATCCTGTTGTCATCCATCAAAAGGGCCTCGCGGTGGCGCAGCAGCCAGGCCCGGTAGCAGCGGGCAAGGCCCGGATCCACAAAATGGGCGTTTTCTCCCAAACACTTTAGCTCCTCAAAAATTCT
>JASEHB010000354.1 GCA_030018745.1 Desulfatibacillaceae bacterium
CCCCCGGCTGGGTGGAGGAGCAATACGCCCAAAGCCGCCATGCCTGGGTCACGGCGGATTCTGTCTCAATGGTGTACGAGGCCCTTTCAGCAGGATGCCTCACCGGCATAATTCCCGTGCATTGGAAAAAGCCCGGCTCCCGGCTTGCCAGGAGCATCCTGCTTGTGGAAAATAAAGGAATTGCCCTTTCCTTTTCAAAGTGGGAGAAAAACCCCCTGTCCTGGCCCCAGGCCACAAAGCTTGATGAGGCCGGGCGCTGCGCCAGGGAAATACTGCGGCGCTTTTTTCCACAGCGGCTGGCCTGAAAGTCTAAAAGCAAGGCGCTTGCCTGCCTTGACAATGTATGCGCCGGGCTTTTAGAAGAAGGCCGGATGAAAAATTATTTTTGCTTTCATGACAAGAACCTGTCTTTTATTGCCTAACCAAAAGGTTAAGGAGGATTTTTAGTGCCAGGCAGGCCCCTTACGGTTATTCAGATGCTGCCTGCCCTCCATTCCGGCGGGGTGGAGGAGGATGCCCTTGAAATGGCGGCCTTTCTTGCGGCAAACGGCCACAAAAGCATTGTGGTTTCAGCCGGTGGCCGCCTTGCGAAGCGGCTTTGCCAGCAGGGTTCCACCCATATAAGCCTGCCTGTGGGCGAAAAGGGGCCTGTCCTGCTCAAGGCCCTTTATCCTTTGCGGCGGCTTGTGGCAGGTTGCAGGCCCGACATTCTGCATCTGCGCTCGCGGGTTCCTGCCTGGGCCGGATTTGCAGCCATAAAAAGCCTGCCTGCCCGCAAAAGGCCTGCTGTGGTCACAAGCTTTCACGGCACATACTCGGTTCATGCTGGTTCTGCCATAATGACCAAGGGCGACAGGGTAATTGCCATATCAAACTTCATTGCAGACCACATAAGGGATAATTACGGGGTTTTTGGCTCCAGGGTGGCGCTCATTCCCGGCGGTTATGATGAAACCCGCTTTTGCCCTAAAGCTGTTGACCCGGCAAGGGTGAGCGCCCTGGCCGCCCGCTGGGGGCTTATGGCCAACAAGGCCCCAGTCATAATGCTTCCTGCGCGGCTAACCGGCTGGAAGGGGCATAAATACCTGATTGAAGCCCTGGCCCTTATAAAAGAGGCATGGTGGATAGCCCTTTTTGTGGGGGATGTTGCCGAGAATCCGGGCTTGGTAAAGGAGCTTAAATCCACCATAAAGGATAAGGGCCTTGCTGAGCGGGTTTTTTTTGTGGGCCGGGCGGATGATATGCCGGCAGCCTACCTGCTTGCAGACCTTGTGGTCAGCGCCAGCATTGAGCCGGAAGCCTTTGGCCGGGTCTCTGTGGAGGCAATGGCAATGGGCCGGGCGGTTGTGGCAACAGCCCTTGGAGGAAGCCTTGAAACAGTGGCCCCAGGCGTAACAGGCTGGCTTGCTCCCCACAACAGCCCCCCGGCTTTTGCAAGGGCCATCCTTGATGCTGTTACGGACCGGGAAAAGCGGGAGGCTTTTGGCGCAGCAGCAGCCCAAAGGGCCTTGACTGCTTTTTCTGCCGAGCGGATGTGCAGCAGCACACTGCGCCTTTATTACGAGCTTTTAAGCGAAAAAAAGAGGCTGTGACTCCCTTGGGTCCTGTTGTCATGATAAAACTTTCCGCCCTGGGCGATGTGGTGAGGGCCGTACCCCACATGGAGGCCATTTGCGCCCATCACAAGGGGCAAACCGTGTGGCTGCTCACCCAGGGCGCCTATGCAGGCCTTTTTGAGGCCCATCCATCCATAAAGGTCAGGGTTTTTGACCGCAAAAAATGGTGGGGGCCGACAAGCGTAAGGGGGGCATCTGCCTGGCTTGCCAGCCTTGGGGCGGAAGTGCTCTACGACCTTCAGGGAAACCGCATCAGCCGCAAGCTTGTCGCCAAAAGCAGGGCAAGGGTGAAGGTGGGGCCGGATCCCGGCTCTGTTTATGATCTGCACCCTGAAAAATCCTACGACTTTAATGCCCCTTTCCAGCCAAACTTTGCTGATGCCATGGATACGGTGCTTGCAGCAGCGGGAATAGGACCTTCACAAAAAACTGCGGGCCTTTTTGTGCCGGAAAAGGTAAATGATTTTGTGGCAGGCTGGATGAAGGAAAGGGGATTGGCCCCCGGCGGCTTTGCCTGCCTTCATGCAGGCAGCGCATCGGATTTTCTCTCCAAGCGCTGGCCTGAAGAAAACTTTGCCGCTCTTGCCAAGCTCATAGGGGGGCACAACAAAACCGTTGTCTGGCTGGGCGCCTCCGAAGACAGGGAGGTTAACCAGCGCTTGAGCAGGCAGGCGGGCATAGACGCCACAAGTGTTTTTTCACCCCTTGGGGTGCACGCCCTTGCCCGGCACGCCTGCTTTGCGGTCACAGCGGATTCCGGGCCTATGTATCTGGCGGCGGCTGCCGGAATTCCTGTTTTTGCCTTTTTTGGTCCCACCAGCGCCCATCGTTGCGCAGTAAGGGGCCAGGAGCACCGGGTGCTGTCAAACAGGGTGGAATGCAGCCCCTGCGACAAAAAAAAATGCCCGGCGGATAAAGGCCATGCCTGCCTTGCAGGAATTACGCCCCAGCAGGTGATGGAAAAAATCCTCAATGACCCTGCAACCGGGCTGCAAAAAGCTTAATGGAAACTTTAAGGGAAGCCCTCTTTTAACAAGCCGGGGCTGCCGGGGTCTGCAATGGACAAGATAAGGCAGATAAAAAAGCAGTTTTTTTTGACATGGCTGCGATTAAAGGCTCTGGATTTTTTAAAGCTGGGCACAGACAACAGCATAATGCGCATGGGGCCTTACAGGGTGAGCATCCTGTCCTTTGGGGATTTTGAATATCTTTTCCGCCATGTTTTCTGGAAAATGGAATATTATTTTGAGAGCAAAAACCCGGCTCCCTTTATTCTGGACTGCGGCAGCAACATCGGCATTTCCGTGCTTTTTTTCAAAACCCTTTTTCCGAATTCAACAATAACGGCCTTTGAGCCATCTGCCGGGGCCTTTGCCTGCCTTAAGGCAAATGTTTTGCAGAACTCTCTTGAAGGTGTGCGCCTGCATAACCTGGCCCTGGCCGGCCAGGTCGGGGAGCTTGACTTTTTTGTGCCGCCGGATAACCCAGGCCACCTTTGCATGAGCAGCGCAGCAGGGCGCACGCCCGGTGGCCAGGCCCAAAAGGTTGCGGCTGTCACCCTTTCCCCCTTTGTTGACAGGCCCGTTGATCTTATAAAGATGGACATTGAAGGCCCGGAAACCCAAGTTTTGGCGGAAATGGAGAAGACAGGCAAGCTCAACATGGTTTCCAGACTCATTGTGGAGTACCACCACCATCTGACGCCTCAAGACGACTCCTTTTCGCAGATTCTAACCATTCTGGAAAGAAACGGATTTGGCTACCACATTGCCTGCCCGCCAAAGCAGCCTTATCTGCCGGGGACTTTTCAGGACATCATGATCTGGGCATATAAAAACAAGGAGGCTTTTTAACAAATGCCTTTTGAGGGTTCCAAAATGCCCGGCCATTCTGTCTGGGCCTCCCGTTGCGATTCCGTCATCATGTTGGCCGGAACCCTTATGCCTGTGGGCCTTGTTATTGGCGAGGCAGTGTTTGAGACAATGGTGGCCGTGGTCTGCGCCTTCTGGATTTTGCGGGCCATTGCTGCAAGGCAAAATCCCATATTCAGAATTTTAAACCTCAACCTTGCAGCGCCCTGGCTAATCTGGTTTGCAGTTGTTGTGGTCAGCCTTGCGGTA
>JASEHB010000355.1 GCA_030018745.1 Desulfatibacillaceae bacterium
GGCCCTGTCTGCTATTTCCAGGGTGTCGGACAAGTCCTTTTCATTGTGCGCTGTGGACACAAACCAGTTGTGATGGCTTGTAAAATAGGCCCCCATGCTTGTGCAAAGGCCGCACCATTTCTGGTGCAGCATCTGGGACGGGTCGTCTGTTATGCGCAGGTAGGGCATGGAAGGCGCGCCGGAAACCTTGAGGCTGTAGCCGTGGTTTTTGGCGGTTTCCACAAGGCCCGTGCAGAGCTTTTGCCCAAAATCGAGCATGAGCTTGGGGCCGTTTATGCGCTTCAACTCGGCAAGGGTAGCAAGGGCTGCTGCCATGGGCGCGGATGAAAACCAGTAGGAGCCTGTGTAGAAAACCTTGGCAGCATCGGTCATTAACGAGCTTTTGCCCATGAGTGCGGAAATGGGGTATCCGTTGGCGATTGCCTTGCAGAAGCATACCAGATCCGGCTCGAACCCGAAAAACGCATGTGAGCCTGCCATGTCCAGGCGAAAGCCGCAGCGGATGTCATCCACAATGAGCACAATGCCCTTTTCGTTGCAGAGTTTCTGCACCTTCTGCCAGTAGCCTGGGGCAGGGTATTGGTTGTCTGCATAAACCGGGTGGTGGTAGGGCGAGGCGATGAATGCGGCTATCTGGCCGGGGTGTTTTCCCACAAGGCTGGCAAAGGCGTCAAAATCGTTCCAGGCAATTCGCAGGATATGGCCGCAGTCATCCTCCAGCACTCCGTGGTGGCCAAGGCCCTGGGTCCAGGGGGCCACACCGTGGTAGCCGCCCTTTATGGCCGCTATTTTTTTGCGGCCGCTGGCAGCTCTGGCCACCATCAGGGCATAGGTGGTGACATCATTGCCGTTTTTTGCAAAAAAGGCCCAGTCCATGCCAGCAACAAGGTCAACAAGGTACTCGGCAAGCTCCACCATAACAGGCGCAGGCGCAGAAAGGCAGGAGCCTTTTTTGTGCTCTTTTGCCGCAGCTGCATCCACTTTTTTGTGGGCATAGCCTAAAACCATTGGCCCGTAGGCGCACATGTAGTCAATAAAGCTGTTGCCGTCCACATCCACAAAGCGCGAGCCAGCCCCGGATTCCGCATAAAAGGGGTAGTCGGAGGGCGGGATGAGGGGGGCAGGGGAAAAATGGCCGTAGATTCCGCAGGGGATGACTTTAGCGGCCCGCTCAAAAAGGGCGCGGGATTTTTCGTGGGAATAGGCTGTCACGGCGTTTATGGCTCCCTTAAGCAAGGTAAAGGGGAATGCGGTCCAGAATAAGGCCCAGATTGTCCAGCATGGGGATATTCCCGCTGATGGCAACGGCCCCGCTGGCTATGGCGCAGAAGATGTCCAGCTTCTGGTTCAAAAAGGCCCCGGCAATGTCCATGTCCTTTAAAAGCATTTTTGCGGCAGGGTTTTCAATGTCCCCTTTTTTGGCCTGCCAGCCGTCCTTATTTATAGATATGCTCACAGCCGGGCCATCCGGCAGGATTTTCAACAGCACCGCTCCCTGGGGGATGGCGCTGGCAATGTGTTGGCAGACCGGGTCAAGGGCTGCAAGCTCGACTGCTGCAAAGGCTGCGGTGTTAAGGGTTAGAATTGTGTTCATGCGCCGGAAAAGCTCATCGGTCTCCAGAAGCTTTTCATCGGGCTTCAGATAATATTCCAGCCTTTTTGTGAGCTTTGGGAATTTGGACAAAAGGAAGGGCAGGCGGGTTATGCCCCTTGTGATTATGGGCGGGCGCTTTGACTCGAACATGAGGTTAAGATGTCGGCAGCTTAAGAATTTGAGAGCGATGTCGGCCTTTTGCCCCAAGCCTTTTTTTACTGTGCAGGAGCCTTTGTCAAAGCCTATCCAGGCAGCCGGGCCATTAAACACGGAAAATCTCATGCTCACATTCCAGTCCGCACAAAGGTCTGCGGCCTGCGGGTCCAGCCTAACAAGCTCCTCAAGGTTCTGGAGCACTGCAAAAAGGTTCAGGCTGGCCAAAACCCGGTCATGACCCATAAAGGAGGCTCCTTTTGTATAAAATTGCAGGCCTTTTAAAAAAAAGCCAAAAGCGCCGGATGGCTTTCATTGTGCCAGGTTGCAAAAACAAACGGAATAGGTTGCAGAGTTCAAAAGGCCTGAAAAAAACCGGTCAGCCTTGAGCTTCTTTATAAAAAGCGGGACCTTGGCTGTCAAGGGCAAAGCAGGGCGACCCAGGTGGCATCCGGCAAGGCCACGGCATTCAACAACACCTTGACGCTTTGGCGTCAAAGCGTTAAAATGGCCGCAACAAGGAGGGGTTTATGGAAACAAATGTGAAAAGGGCGACCGTGTATCTTGATTCAGACCTGCACAAGGCGTTAAAGCTCAAATCCATTGAAACGGCCAAGTCCATTTCCGAGCTTGTGAACACGGCTGTCAAACAGGCCCTTGCCGAAGACGCCCAAGATCTGTCTGACATTGAGCAGAGGGCTGACGAGCCTCTTGTAAGCTTCCCGCTGATGCTAAAAAGGCTCAAAAAAGATGGCCGGATATGAGATATTTTTCAAACAATCGGTGGAGAAGGATATTGACGCCATCCCCAAAAGGGATTTGAAGAAAATCCTTGCCAAAGTGGAGGGCCTGGCGGAAAACCCCAGGCCAAAAGGCTGCGAAAAGCTTGCAGGTTTGGAGTTCTACCGCATCCGCAAGGGTATCTACCGCATTGTTTACTTGCTTGAGGACAAAAAGCTTGTTGTCTGTGTAATAAAAATCGGCCACAGGAAGGACATTTACCGTTAAAAGGGCCAGGCCCAAAATTAGGGAGAGATTTGATGGCGAGCGTTTTAAGAAAACTGACTCTTATTCTTTGCTTTTTACTTGTGCTTGCACCTCCCTGCTTGTCCCAGCAGGACCAGGACGATGCCCGGCAGGTCAAAACCCGCTTTGTGAGCCTGGAAAACGCCTATCTTTCAGATGCCGACTTTGAAGGCGACCGCGGGAAAATGGCGGTCTTTTCATCAGGGGTGAGCATAAAGCCCTGGAGATACACCACCATAGGCTACACATTCCGCAACTACACCTGGGGCGATACCGCCCGCCTGACCTTTGGCAACCGGGTGGACGACCCCTGGAAAAACCTGCACGAGCTTTATTTGGGCTTTGGCCATATGTGGCGGCTTGATGAGACTTGGTCTGTTTTCGGAGGTGTTTTTGGCTACAGCGGCTTTGAAAAGCAGATGGATGGCTCATTTGGCGCGGGTGTGCGGGCAGGTTTTGGCTATGCCTTTGAAAACGGGCTTTTTGTGCGCCTTGGGGCAATGTACTTTAAAGATTCGGTGGATAACACGGTTATTCCCCTTTTTGGCATAGGCTTCACGCCCTGGGCGGATTCCCTTGCCCGCAGCGGCTGGTTTGCCTCCCTGGGCTTTCCCAACACCCGCATAGGATACCGCTTCAGCCCGGAGTGGGCGCTCTGGGCGCAGTACGAGTGGGACAGGGCTTCAGCCCGGCTGGCAGATGATTCTACTGTTCTGCCCGAAGGCCATGTGCGCCAGATAAACGCCTTGGCCACCTTTGCCGTGCAGTATCAGCCAGGTGATGATTTTGTGGTCTCTCTGGGTTTGACCCAGGCCTTTAGCCGCACCCTGCATTTTTACAACAAGGACGGCCGTGTGCTTGGGGGCCTGAACCTGGACAATACTTTTGGGGGCGAGCTTGAAATGAGCTTTGTGTTTTAGGGCGGCCCCAGGAAGACGATAGCTGCGTTGCGCTACA
>JASEHB010000356.1 GCA_030018745.1 Desulfatibacillaceae bacterium
CAATATCTGCCTGTTGAGCGCATTGACGCCATGCGCCTGCCCCTGCCCTTTCCTCTGGACAGCCACCTTGCGTATTCGGGCGCAGCCTTTGCCAGGGACTTTGATTTTTCCTACACCCCCTTTGAGAAGGCAATGAACAGGACTTGGCAGTGGTACAAGGACGCCAAGGAGACCCCATGAGCAAGGCGGCCCCTCACAGGCAGGCGCTTCTGGAGCAGGTGCTCAAGGCGGAATGGGAGATGTTCCAGACTGTCAATGCCGTGAGCCGGGCCTCCTGCCAGGATGACCCGGACTCCTTTGCCGTTATGCGCGGGGCACAGTTTGCCGCCTGGTCGGACGCCACTCTTGAAAGCTACCTTCTGGATTTGAATCAGGCAGTCGGCCAGGGCAAAAATCTCATGACCTTAAAATACGCCCGCATGGACGGCCTTGTGCCGCGCCTAAACTCCAGCCCTCTTGTGGAGCGGATTGTTGAAGTGCAGACCCGCTGGCAGCAGGAGCTTTCAAAGGAATTTCCCCTTGTTCTGGGCCGGGGCAGGGGGGTGACAGACGAGCAGGCAAACTCTGGCACATCCTTTGCCCGGTATCTGGCAGGCGAGCTGGAAACCTATTCGGAGCGCACCCTTGCCCTTTTGTGGCAGGACATGGAGGCGCATTTGAAAGCAAACACCAACGGGGCAAGGCAGGTTTACACGGCAATGGTCAAGGCGCTGGGTTACGAGGACCTTGCTGATGCGGAGAGGTCTTTAGCCTCCCGCTGACTCAATTCAGGCCAAAAAGCTTTTTGTAAAAAATGAATAATCCTGATCTATTGCAGGAAAAAGCAGGCTAAAGGCGCAAAGGGGGCTTTGCCGCGCTTGGCGCTTGCATTGGAAGGTAATTGTTGTTTCATCTGGCAACCGGGAAAATTAGGAGGAGAAAAATTAAATGGATCCCTTTTTGGAAAAACGGTTAAAGGAGCTGGAAGAGGCCCGGCAGAAGGCTCGCCTGGGCGGCGGGGAAGAAAAGATAGCAAAGCATCATGCCAAGGGAATGCTCACAGCCCGCGAGCGGCTGGACCTGCTTTTGGATGAGGGCAGCTTTTTTGAGATCAATATGCTGGCAGGGCACGCCATGAATCAGCCCGGAGACGCCATTGTGTGCGGATCGGGCAAAATTGATGGGCGGCCTGTCTTTGTCTATTCCCAGGATCGCACGGTTCGCGGCGGCTCTGTTGGCATAGAGCATGGAATCAAGATGTACCGCACAGTCGAGCGGGCTTTGGAAATGCGGATTCCTTTAATAGGCCTGCACGATTCGCCGGGCGCACGCCTTCCCAACACCGAGGAGCTTGGCTGGCTCTCCATGCTCAAGCGCTCCATTTTCGGCAACATAAGCAAGGAGCACGGGGGCAGCGTTTTCTTTCCCAACACGCTTGCTTCGGGCATAATCCCGCAAATTTCGGGCATCATGGGCACCTGCGGCGGCATTTCGGTTTACAGCCCGGCCCTAAACGACTTTATCTACATGATAGACAAGACCAGCCATATGTTCATCACCGGCCCCTTTGTGGTGAAGATGACCACCGGCGAGGACATTTCCATGGAGGATCTTGGCGGGGCAAAGGTTCATGCCCAGGTTTCGGGCAACTGCGATTTCCGCTGCCCGGACGAAAAAACCTGCCTTATGGATATGCGCAGGCTTTTGAGCTTTCTGCCCTTGAACTGCGATGAATTGCCGCCCGTCAAAAAAACCGGCGATGACCCCACGCGCTCCTGCGAGGCGCTTCACGACATTGTGCCCATAAGCCCCAACAAGAGCTACGATGTGCGCCGGGTGATTGAGGAAATAGTTGACAGCCGCGATTTTTACGAGGTCAAGGCCGAGTTTGCCAAGGAAGTTGTAACCGGCTTTGGCCGCATGGACGGAAAAACAGTTGGCTTTGTGGCCAACCAGCCCAAGTGCATGGCAGGCTCCATGACAGTCAACAGCTCCGACAAGCAGGCCCGCTTCATCCGTTTTTGCGACTGCTTCAACATCCCCCTTGTCATGCTGGTGGATACGCCTGCCTATCTGCCCGGGTCCAGCCAGGAGCACGCGGGCATCATCCGCCACGGGGCAAAGGTGCTCTACGCCCTGTGCGAGGCCACCGTGCCGCGCATAACCCTTGTGTTGAGAAAGGCCTACGGCGGCGGGAACCTTGGCATGGGAGTGCTTCCGGGCCTTGGCTCGGATCTGGTTCTTTACTGGCCCACCATGGAAACGGGTATTCTGGGTGCGGAGCAGTCGGTAATGCTGCTATACGGCAGAGAGTCCATGGGCGACAAGGCCTACCTGGACAAGAAGCTTGTGGAATACAAGGAGACTTACGCAAACCCCATTTTTGATGTAAGCTCCAATATAAATGTGGAAGATGTTGTGGAGCCTGCCAGGACCCGCAGCTATCTCATACGGGCCTTTGAAATGCTTGCCACAAAAACCGTTGTCCGGCCGGCCAAACGCCACGGCAACATTCCGCTTTAATCTGCGTTGCTTTTGATGTAACCATACGGGGGAAGCTTTTTTGCGAAAAAGGCTTCCCCCGAATTACCTTTTGAAAACCGTTTTGGAGGATTTGCGTCATCGGCGTTTTGTCTTACATCGCCAGTATGGATGCCCGCACAAAGGTGGAGAAGGCCCGCTTTCTTTTCCGCCTTGGGGCGCCCTTTGCGCTGGTTTTTTTCATCCTTCTGCGCATTTACCTTGAAACAGAGGTTTTTGCCCTAAATCCAGCCTTCAGTTATTACCGCACGCTTCATCTTCTGTTCTGGTTTCTGAACACATTTTTCCTTGGCTACATTTTGGGGTGTCTGCTGGGCAGGCTCCATCCGGTCAACTTCATGTGGGGCGGGTATGCCATTTCCATAATGCTTCTGGCCATTGTTTGGAGCATGGTCACAGGCGACCTGTTAGACATTGACTACTACCGGGGAGGCTGGGCTGAAAAGGTAAAACACATTTTCACATTCGGGCTTACCGCTCCCCATAATCACCCTATAATACCCGGAGCCGTGCTTGCGTGGCTGGGTATGCTTTTCGCCGGATATTTTTACAGCCGCCATTGGGGCCGATCCATACTTATGGCAGTGGGCAGCTTTTTTATAATTGCTGCTTTTGCTACGGTGTGGATGGGGCCTGCAGGCAGGGGGGATTTTCTGGTGCCAGTGACCACCAGGCTTACAATCCACCCTTTTCTTGCATCTTTTTATGTCTCGCTTCATTTTTTCATCTTTCTGCCCATCATGGCCCTGGCAGGTTTTTTCAAAAAGGACGGCCTTCTATGGCTTGTCTCCGGCCTTATTGGCCTTGGGGCCTGGATTTTGTATATTGCCACAGCCCTTGCAATGGGCTGGTTTGGAGATTCGATTTTTGATGCAGTGGTAACGGGCCTGCCCATTGGCGCCTGCATTTTTCTGCTGGTGCGGATAATT
Organism: Desulfatibacillaceae bacterium; assembly: GCA_030018745.1. Taxonomy (GTDB): domain Bacteria; phylum Desulfobacterota; class Desulfobacteria; order Desulfobacterales; family Desulfatibacillaceae; genus JAGVAW01. The sequence continues at coordinate 3,450 of JASEHB010000356.1, forward strand.
TTTTGGATTGCAGGGCGCGAGGGCCACCCCCTTGCCCTGGTGGGCTTTGCCTGGCTGCTTGCAAGCCAGATTCTGGTCATGGGTCCTATTTATGCGGGTATTGAGCACAGGCTCACCCGCACCCATATCTGGGGATGGCAGGCGGCGGATCCCTTTGTCACGGTCCGGCTGGTGCAGCAAGATGACTTTCCTCATCTTGCAGGAGCATTCAACGATGGTTCAGTTTATCATCCCCTTTGGCCCAACCTTTTGGTCAGACTGCCCATGGAGCCT
>JASEHB010000357.1 GCA_030018745.1 Desulfatibacillaceae bacterium
GAAATTGCCGAATACATTTTTTCGCCTTGTATTTATTCTTGCCCTGCTGCTGGCTGTTGCCCTGCCTTTGGCAGGGGCATCGGATACGGATATTCCAGCGCCTGTGCGGGCTGTGCTGCAACAGGCCTTTGAGCTTATTGAAAAGGACAGGGCTGCAGAGGCTGCCGCGCTGCTGGAGGATTTCCGCATAAAACCAGGCAACCGCCGCAGCATGGACCAGGCCGGGCATCTTGTGGAATTCACCTTGGGCAACGCCCACCATGCTGCCGGAAACATTGAAAAGGCAAGGCAGGGTTTTGAGCAGGCCGTCAAGGCAAGGCCCGATTACCTGCCAGCATGGCGGAATCTGGCCATAACCGCCCACGAGGCTGGCAGCTATGCGGATGCCGGGAATTTTTTTTTAAAGACCTACGAGCTTGGCGCGGACCAGGGGCCGCTTGAGGCGGATATGCTTTATTTTGCGGCAGTCGCCTTTGTCAGCGCCCAGGAATACGGCAAGGCCGCCGCAGCCCTTGAGCTGCTTTTTGCCGGGCATCCGGAAAAGGCTGCCAGCAGCGAGCTAAAGGGCCTTCTTGTTCATGCCTATCTGGGGGCCGGGGCTTCCTTGAAGGCCATTGCCCTGCTGGAGGAGCTTGTCAACTCATCGGTCGGCGAGGAGCGCCGTCAGTTCGGCGAGCAGCTTTTGCACCAGTATCTGGCTCTGGAGATGACCGATTGGGCGCTTGCCCTTGTGCGCCGTCTTGTGGATGAGGATTCTTCCCACCCTCTTTGGTGGAAAAGCCTTGCCCACCTTATGCTCATGCAGGAAAGCTACGAGCAGGGCCTTGCCGCCATGTGGGCCTATGGGCAATTGCAGCCCTGGACAATTGAGGAAAGGGTGCTTGTGGCAGATCTTTATCTGGCCATAGACATCCCGGCAAAGGCCCTGGAGGCTTTGTCCGGGCTGCCTGATGAAAAGGTGTCGGCAGACCACTTAAAAAAAATGCTCTACTGCGCCAGAAGGCTTCTGGAACCCCAAAAGGCCCTTGAATTGCTGGAAAAGCATGGGCAGGTGCTGGAAAAAGGCGAGCAGGATATAATAAGGGCCGACATACTTTATGAGCATGGCGATTTTGCGCAGGCCAAAAAAGCTTACGAAAAAGCGGCATTGGCAGGCTTTGCCCCTGGCAGGGCCTGGCTGATGGCCGGGCACAGCGCCCTTGCTGCTGATGAGAACCCGGAAAATGCCCGGCAGGCCTTTGCCCTGTCTGCTGGTTTTGAGAGCCACCGCAAAGAGGCAAATGATATGCTGGAAAGGTTTTGAGCAAAAGCCATTCCCGGCAGAAAGGGGAAGACTTTCTTGAGGCGGATTTCAAAGCTTGCCTGCGCTTTGCGTGAATCACCCTGCCTTCCGCCCTTCAACCACTTGGCGAAAGCCATTTGCCCTACCGCCTGGAGCTGCTCCTGATATTTTCCTTGTCCTGCTCAAGCAGGGCTTTCAGCTCCTGGTAAGAAGCCTGGTCCGGCGCAAGCTCAATGGCCGTTGCAACATCTGCCATTGCCTTGTCATACTCTGCTGTGGCCCGGTAGGCCAAGGCCCGCTGATAAAGGGCATCCGGCACCCAGGGGTTTGTTTCCAGAAACTTTTGCATCAAAGAATCGCTCAAGTGCCGGGCAAGGTGCAGAATTTTCAAGGCATCGCTGTAATCAGACTTTGCAGCAGCATAATTATTAAGCTTGGCGTTAACAGCGCCCCGCGCATAAAAGGCCCTGGAATAATTGGAGTCCAGCCTGACCGCCTGATTCAAGTCCTTTAGAGCATCATTTAAATTGCCTGTTTTGCTCAAAAACACCCCCCGGTGATAGTAGGCCCTGGCATTTGAAGGCTCTGCGCGAATCACCCTGGCAAGGCTTTCAATGGCCTGGGCGTCCTGATCCAGGGCTTCCAAAGCAAGCGCCCGGTGAAAAAGGGCCGGGGTGTTTCCGGGGTCAAGCTCAAGGCTTTTGTCAAAATCCTTGAGGGCCTGGGCAGACTCGTTATTTAAAAACCACAAACGGCCCCGGTAGGTATAAGCCTTGGCGTATTGGGGGTTTAAGACTATGGCCTGGCTTATGTCCTCAAGGGCGCGCCTGTACTCGCCTATCTGGCCTAAAATAAGCCCCCTGTTGAAAAAGGCCTCTGCATGGGCATCGTTTATAAGAATGGCCCCGTTGAGATCCTTTAGGGCAGCATCGTGAAAACCCCGAATCCCCTCAATGACCCCGCGGTTGAGAAGCGCGGCCCAGTGGCGGGGGTTCATGGTCAGGGCCTGCTCAAAGTCCTCCTTTGCCTTGTCGTAAAGCCCCTTGTCGGCATAGGCCATTCCCCGCAGGTAATAGGCATGGGCGTTCTGGTCGTCCTGCTCTATTGCCTGGGTCTGGGCCGCTATTGTTGCGTCTGCCTGGGCAAGAAGGCCCTTTGCGCCTGCCCTGGGGGCCGCAGGTCCGGCTGGTGAAGGATTCTGGCCGGTTTTGCAGCCTGTTGAAGCCAGCAGAATTGCAAGGGCAAGCCCAAGAAGGAGCAGAAGGCGGCCAGCAGGTTTCATGGGCTTTATCTTTGTTTTTTGCATGGCGCTCTTTGTCAATAAAGGCTCCGCACTGCATGGCCCGGCATTGTAAAATGGCCGTGCAGTGCGGAGTTTTTTTGGGATTTCAGTCAAGGTCTTTTTCATCAATGGTTTTGAATTTTTCAGGTGGCGCACCGCAAACAGGGCATTTGTCCGGCATCTTCCTGTCAGTCACGAATCCGCAGACCGTGCAGATGTGGTATTCCTTTACAATATCTTTGATGACATTGTAGATGGCCTTTTCGTAAAGCTTTGCATGAAAGCTTTCCGCATCCCTTGCCTGGCTGAAGGTTATGGCCGCGGCCTCCTCGCCCTCATCCTGGGCGTCCTTTATCATATCAGGATACTCGTTTTCGCTTACAGACTGCTCCTTTTTGAATGACTTCATAAGGTTGGTGTCAGTATCCTTGACAACAAGATCCTTTGCCAGCCCAAGGTGCCGGAAGGCGTGAACCTTTTCAGCCTCTGCTATTGCCCGGAAAAGAAGGGCTATCTGTGGCACTTCCTCCTCCTGGGCCTTTTTTGCAAAGGCCAGCAGCCGGAAATAGGCCTTTGCCTCGCCAATGAAAGCATTGTAGACATTCTGCTTGGTTTTTTCCTTCATTCCAGGCCCTCCATTGCCAATGGGAAAGTTTCGTATAATCAAAAGAGCTGTCAGGCTTGCCTTATATTATCGTCAAAAGCCTTGCAGCCCTGGATAATGCCAAGGCCTTTCAAATGCAGCGCTATCCATTGCCCCGGTTGCACAAGGCTTTCAACAGCGACCGGCGGCAAAACTTTTTCATATTAACCAACATGGCGCAGGATTTCAATGGTTTTTACTGAAAACCCCATGCAAAAAAGCGGGAAAATCAGCGCAATAAGCTCTTTACAACCAATTTTTTAAAATATATTATCAAAAAATGGTTGGGGTGCCGGAAATTGTTAAAGACCGGCTGAGATCATACCCAATGAACCTGATCCGGGTAATGCCGGCGTAGGGAACCGCACCATAAAAGCCGGGCATTTTGGAATGGCCCGGCAACCTCATGCGGCGGTCCCTTTTTGGGGAACCGCTTTTTTTATTGGGAGAGTTTTAAGATGGAAGAAAAAATTTCAGCAAGCATTGTGGCGACCTTTTTCAAAAAGC
>JASEHB010000358.1 GCA_030018745.1 Desulfatibacillaceae bacterium
CGCTGTCTCCTGGATTCAGCTTTTCCATGCAGGCCGCTACTCCCACCCTATTCTCATCAACATGGAAACACCCATCGGGCCTTCGCCCGTTTATTCGCCCTATTCCAAAACAACCCCGCGCGAAATGACAAAAGACGACATCCGCACAGTGCAAAAGGCCTTTGTGGATGCGGCCCTGCGTGCAAAGAAGGCTGGCTTTGACGGCGTGGAGGTGATTGGTTCTGCCGGGTACCTTGTGACCCAGTTTTTAAGCCCTGTAACAAACCAGCGGCAGGATGAATACGGCGGCTCATTTGAAAACCGGGTGCGCTTTGCAAGAGAGGTGATTGAAAAAATCCGCGAGGCAGTGGGCCAGGATTACCCCATGACCATAAGAATGGCGGGAAACGACTTCATACCCGGAAGCAACACCGAGGTGGAGGCCCGCCAGATTGCCCAGGTTTACGAGAAGGCCGGCGTGGATGCCTTGAATGTTACCGGCGGCTGGCACGAAACAAAGGTCCCCCAGCTTCCCATGGAGCTGCCGCGGGCCGGTTACGCCTTTCTGGCCTTGAATGTAAAGACTGCGGTCAACATCCCTGTAATGGCAAGCAACCGCATTGCAGCGCCGGATCTTGCAGAAACCATAATCCGCGAAGGCTATGCAGACATGGTCAACCTGGGAAGGGTGCTAATTGCAGACGCATATTGGCCCCAAAAGGCAAAGGAAGGCAGAGCCGATGAAATAAGGCCCTGCGTTGCCTGCTCCCAGGGCTGCACGGACCAGGTTTTTTCGGGAAAGCCTGTTTACTGCATCGGCAACCCACGGGCCAGCTATGAGGCCGAGCGCAACATTGTAAAAACCTCATCCCCCAAAAAGGTGCTGGTGGCAGGGGCCGGCCCCGGCGGCCTGGAGGCCGCTGTCACGGCAGCCCAGATTGGCCACAATGTTGAGATTTATGAAAAGGCGGACGACATAGGCGGCCAGCTATGGATTGCAGGTGCGCCCCCCGGCAAGCACGACCTTTGGGACTTTGTGCGCTACTACCGGGCCATGCTCAAAAAGCACAACATCCCCGTGCATTTGAACACCGAGGTCACCCTTGAGCTTATAAAAAAGGAAAAGCCCGATCACATTATTGTGGCTGAAGGCGCAAAATCCCTTGAGCCGCCCATAAAGGGCCTGGATGATGCCTGCGTTCTCAATGCCTGGGATGTTTTGAAAAACAGCCCGCCTTTGGGCAAAAAGGTGGCGGTCATCGGCGGCGGGTCCGTGGGCCTGGAAACAGCCCTGTTTGTGGCCCATCGGGGCACACTCACCCCGGAGGTGCTTTATTTCCTCTTTGCTTATGACGCCATTCCTCCAGAGCGCCTCAAAAAGCTCATGTTCCAGGGGGCAAGCCAGGTAACGGTTTACGAGATGATAGAAAAAGCAGGCAAGGATGTGGGCAAATCCACCAAGTGGGTTCTCTTTGACAACCTCTCCCGCTACAATATCCGCGTGAACACAAAGTCAAGGGTGCTTTCCATTGACTGCGGCCAGGTGACCATAGAAAAGGACGGCGAAAAGGTTGTCAAATACTACGACAATGTGATTCTGGCTGCTGGCGCCCAGTCGGTCAAAACCCTGGCAAAGCAGCTTGAGGGCAGCGGTATCCCCACAACAGCAATAGGTGACGGTGCGCGAATAGGCAAAATTGGAGACGCCATCCACGGCGGCTTTCTGGCGGCGGTGAACATAAAATAAGAGAGCAATCGCTTGCAGCAGAAGTAAAAAAAATCAAGCCAATACGGCCACGGCCGGTGTCCATAAACTCTTAATTGTCTTAAAGACAACTTATAGCCACCGGCTGTGGTTTAGCCATAAGGGTATAAGCCCTTCCCAGGGGCAAAAGTGAGCTATTTCACTTGTTAAGCATAAGGAATATCATAATTTTGCTTACAATTTCCATTGTAAAGGGACGCAAGGATGATTATAATGAAGTAACGGGCAATGATGATTTGGCTTTGATTTTGCCCTTGGAGCCGCAGCTCAAAAACGCCGGAGCGCGGCTCTGAAAAAACATTTTTACAAGGAGCAGCAGGTTAAGAGAATAACCAGACTGCGCTGAACACGGAAAATGAGGGCCTTTAAGCCCATTACGGGACGCAACCCTTTGCCACGCGCACGCCACGGGGGGTCTTGGGGCTTATGAACAAAAACAGGCTGTTAATTGTTCACATTTGCGCCCTTTACCCGCCTTCCGTGAGCTGTAACTCAACCTCTTTATTGGCCTTCCAAACGCCGGGGCGGCCTTAACAAAAAGCCTTTGAGCTTGTTGTAACGCCATTGAAAAAAGGCCTTCATTAAAAGGCCTTAAAAGGCGTTGGCTTGTTGCCCGGCCAGGGGCCGGAAAAGCACAGGCAGCAGGCAGGCCTTAAAAAAGCCCGTGCAAAATAAACCGGGTGCATTTTTGCAAAGGGGGTCGTCATGAAAGAGCAACTTGCCAATAACAGACAGCCTGTCAGCAAAAGGCTTTTTTGCGCCCCTGCCAGGCCTCTTTGCGCGGGCCGCGACAAAGGCCTTGTCCTGGTGGTGGGGCTTATGTTCATAATGATTCTGGCTGCTGTGGGATCCATTGCCTATATCACCACATCAGGGGATCTTTTCGTATCGCGCAATTACCGCCAGCTTAACGAGGCAATGAGTTTTGCAGAAGCAGGCCTTGCCGAGGCAAAGGCAAGGGTGCAACTTGCCCGCACGGAAGACCTGTACGCAGGAGATCCGGCAGTTCCCATTGACCCCTGGTGGTCATCCTACATTGTTGCTGATAATAAGTTTTCGCTTGCAAAAGACCCCCTATACAGCAGCGCCTATAAAAACTATTTCCCTGTTGTCGGCAACCACACCAACACGGCATTTACAATAAACAGCCTGGAAAGCAACATGGACTATGCCGTAAAAATCCGCTACAAAACCGAGTACGATGCGGAGCTGGCAGGGCACAATCCATCCCGGCCCCATTACCTGGATATGGACGGCAATTCAGGCACCCACACTGCTGCAAACCCCGGCAGCATTATCTATTTTGGCTACGGCAACCCTGCAAACGGAGGCCAGCTTACACAGTTCACCACCAATGCGGCAACCAGCTTCAAGCCCGTGCAAAGGGCCGTGGCCTGGGGCCGCTCCGGCGAAACTGTTTATGAAGTGGAAATGGAGTTTGTGGCCTTTCCCGGCCCGCCCATACTTGGGGCCATTTACGCCAAGGCCGATGTTACCGGCAACGGAACATCCCTGATTGTGGACGGCAGAGACCAGTGCGGCATGGAAAACGACAAACCGCCCATTTACACAAAGGATCCGGCCATAACAAATCTCAATGGACAACCCTCCACCCCCGGCAACCCGCCCTGGCCTGTAACAGGCCCGGATAATGTTGACATTGCAGGCTATGTCGCATCGTTAAGAGGCGAGGCGGATATTATCATCACTTCAGACATAAACAACGCCGTCTACGGCAGCCCCACCAATTATGTCATTGTTTACTCCAACACCAGCAACCCTTACAATGTCAACGGACTCACCTTGAACAATGTCACAGGTTACGGCATACTTATTGTTGATGGTGATCTTATTCTGGGCGGCGGCTTCCGCTGGTACGGCCTTGTTATTGCCACCGGCACAATGGTTTTCAACGGCGGCGGGCTTGGAATAAACATAAGTGGAGCAACCCTTGCAAACCAGACTGTTG
>JASEHB010000359.1 GCA_030018745.1 Desulfatibacillaceae bacterium
TTTTGAAAACACTTACCGGCGCTTTTTTTCTTTTTCAAGGGTTCGGAAATAATGCTTGCGGGCAGACCAGCGCCGCAAAAAGCCGCCGCTGCCATCCTCCTGCTCAACGCGCTCAAACCTTATCCGCGCAGATCCGCCATCCACAAGGGCTTGGCGCAGGCAGGCGGTTTTATGCCCGCAGGCCATGCACAAATCCGGCGTCTGGCGCAGGCCGTCATTCCCAGGCGGGAAAACCTTTTCCAAATCGCCGAAGCACTCCGGCGTGCTGCTTTCCGGCACACCCATGATAACTGACAACACACCAAAACCATTTGTTATTATTTTGCCCCTTTTTGCCCGCATTTTTATGGCGGGGTGTTAAAGGGGCCAGCTTATTTTACGCCTGGAGCGCTATTACCATGTTTACAAATTTTTAACAATAGCTTACACAAAGGCTCCATAAATAAGGCAGTCTGCGGCAAAGAGAATAAATCGCCCCAAGAGGCTGTTTTCTTGTTTGTCCACCAAAAAACCAGCGGCAAAAATAATGAATTCAAGACTTCCCAAAACCATTGCAGATTTTCATGTGCATCTTTTCCCTGACAGGATGTTTGAGGCAATATGGAAGGCCTTTGTAAAAGATTACGGATGGAAGGTCATCCACGAGCTTTACTGGCCAGAGTGCATAAATTATCTGCGGGAAAAGGGGGTAGGCCCCATAGTCTATTCCAACTATGCCCACAAACAAGGCGTTGCAAAGGCATTGAATGAGTTCAACCTCAAGGTGCTTGAAAGCTCAAGCGAAGTTTACTGCTTTGCGGCCATGCACCCGGCAGATGAAGATGCCCTTGCCATTTGCCGGGATCTTTTCTCCCATCCCAAAATCATGGGGGTCAAGCTTCAGCTCCTTGTGCAGAAATTCTATCCCCACGACAGACGCCTTTACCCTTTGTTTGATCTGGTGATGGAAAAAAACAAGAGGATTTTGTTCCATGTGGGAACAGGCCCGGTGGGCAACCCCTTTGTGGGCTTTGAGCATTTTTCACGGCTCATGGCAGACATTCCCGATTTGCCTGTGAATGTGGCCCACATGGGCGGTCTGGAATACAAGGCCTTTTACTCGCTGTTTGATTGCTGCCCCAACCTTTATATGGACACAAGCTTTTCATTTCTGCCGGGGCTTTGCTGCGATCTCTCCCCTGACGAGCTTTATGCAAAAAAGGACAGGATTGTTTACGGGTCCGACTTTCCCAATCTTATAATCCCGCGCAAAAGCGAAATAGAAAACCTTTTGGCCCTAAACCTGCCCCATGACTTTTATGAGGCTGTCTTTTATGCAAATGCCAAAAGGCTTATAAATGAAATTTGCAGCGGATGATTTTTGCCTTCCCCCCTATAGGAAAAACCATTGCCCGCGTTGACCCGGCAGGTAATCCAATGCTATTAGCCTATATCTTTTTTTGAATTTTTTATATTGAGGCCTTTTTATGGAACTGCTTGAAGCCATTGCCAAAAATCTTGAGCTTCCCCTTGCTGGCGTTGCTGCTGTTGTCAATCTTATAGAAGATGATGCAACTGTCCCCTTCATAGCCCGCTACCGCAAGGAAGCCACCGGCAGCCTTGATGAGGTGGCCGTCACCGCCATCCGCGATGAGCTTGGTCGCCTGAAAGCTTTAGAGGAGCGGCGGCTTGTCATCTTAAACTCGCTTGAAAAAAACGCCCATTTGACCCCGGAGCTTGAAGCAAAGGTCTTGCAGGCGCAAACCCTGTCTGCCCTGGAAGACATTTACCTGCCCTTTAAGCCCAAGCGCCGCACACGGGCCATGATAGCCCGCGAAAAGGGCCTTGAGCCGCTTGCGGATTTGATTTTTGAGCAGACAGGCTGCGACCCGGAAAAGGAGGCGCAAGCCTTTGTGGATGAAGAAAAGGGCGTTGCCGACATACGCCAGGCCCTTGCCGGGGCAAGGGACATAATTGCCGAGCGCATTGCAGAGGATGCAGACGCACGGGCCGCCCTGCGCGATTTCTTTTTTGCAAAGGCTTCCTTTTCCTGCTCTGTAATTGAGGGAAAGGAGCAGGATGGGGCCAAGTTTGCAGATTACTTCGACTGGGCAGAGCCGATTTTCACCTGCCCCTCCCACAGGGTGCTGGCCATGCGCCGGGGAGAAAAAGAAGGCATTCTGGACCTGGCTGTGCAGGCGGCTGATGAGCAGAACCTGGCCATTTTGAGCCAGCATTTTGTGAAAGGCCAAGGGGCCGACAGCCAGCAGGTGCGCCAGGCAATGGAGGACGCATACAGCAGGCTTTTGTTTAGGGCCATGGAAACCGAGGTGCGCCTTGCCAGCAAAAACCAGGCGGATATTGAGGCCGTGCGGGTTTTTGCCCAGAATCTGCGCCATCTTCTGCTTGCTCCGCCCCTTGGGCAGAAAAGGGTTCTTGCCATTGATCCGGGCCTTCGCACAGGCTGCAAGACCGTTGTTCTGGATGCCCAGGGCAACCTGCTGCTTCACGATGTCCTCTGGCCCCATTCCTCCCAGGCTGCGCGGGAGCAATCCGCCCAAAGGCTGAATGCCCTGGTCAAGGAATACGGGGTTGAATCTATTGCTGTTGGCAACGGAACCGCAGGCCGCGAAACAGAGGCCTTTGTTCGCCAGGCCTTACAAAACAGCGGGCCGCCGGTTTTTCTGGTGGATGAGTCCGGGGCATCGGTCTATTCTGCCAGCGAAATAGCAAGAAGCGAGCTGCCGGATTATGACCTCACCGTGCGCGGGGCTGTTTCCATAGGCAGAAGGCTTGTGGACCCGCTGGCCGAGCTGGTCAAAATAGACCCCAAATCCATTGGTGTTGGCCAGTACCAGCACGATGTGGATCAGAACCTTTTGAAAACCTCTTTGGATGATACGGTTATTAGCTGCGTGAATGCTGTTGGCGTGGATGTGAACACGGCAAGCCCCAGGCTTTTGCAGTATGTTTCAGGCTTGAGCCAGAGCCTTTCGGAAAACATAGTGGCAAAAAGGAAGGCAGATGGCCCCTTTGCCAGCCGCGAGCAGTTGAAGGCCGTGCCAAGGCTTGGCCCCAAAACATTTGAGCAGGCAGCGGGCTTTTTGCGCATAAGCGGGGGGGAAAACCCCCTGGATGCCTCTGCCGTTCACCCGGAGCGCTATTCTGTTGTGGAGAAAATGGCAGCGGATTTGGGCTGCACGGTCAGCAATCTTATGACCGATTCCTCCCTTCGCAGCCGCATAGACCTGCAAAAATATGTTTCCGGCGACCTTGGCCTGCCAACCCTTTCAGACATTATGGCAGAGCTTGAAAAGCCGGGCCGGGACCCCAGGCCGCTTCTGGAGGTGTTCTCATTCCGCCAGGACATTCACGAAATGGCGGATCTCAAAGAGGACATGGAGCTTCCCGGCATAGTTACAAATGTTACGGCCTTTGGCGCCTTTGTGGATGTGGGCGTTCACCAGGACGGCCTTGTGCATGTGAGCGAAATGGCAGAGCGCTTTGTAAAGGACCCTTCCGAAATTGTTCAGGTGGGCAAAAGGGTAAAGGTAAGGGTTTTACATGTTGACATGGCAAGGGGCCGCATTGCCCTTTCTCTGCGCAGAAAAAGCAGCCAGGAGGCCAGAGAGCTGCCGGACAGAACCCCAACCCCCCAGCAACCAGCCGCAAAATCCGGCAGGCCAGGCTTCCGCACAAAGAAAAGCGGCCAGC
>JASEHB010000360.1:0-2722 GCA_030018745.1 Desulfatibacillaceae bacterium
CCTCCGATAAATGACTGCTCAAGCCACCCCTTTGTAAACCGCTTGGGAGCAGGTGGCCGCATGGCTTCGGCAGGCGCCTGCCTCACCGCTTCGGCCACTGATCTGCCTGCGCCCAGCATTCCAGCGGCAAAGGCTATGGCCACTGCCAGAAGCACTGTGCGCAGCCCAAGGCCTGCGGTCATTTCTGGAAAATGGAAGTATTGGGCATAGAGCCTGGCCAGCGACTGGGAGGTCCAGGCCCCAAAAACCACGCCAAGCAAAGACCCCAGCCCCACAATAATGCCTGTGAGCATAAGATAATGAAGCCCGATTTCCAGGTTCCGGTAACCAAAAGCCTTGAGCAGGGCTATCTGCTGGCGCTGGGTGTGGACTATCCGCCTCATGAGCACACTCAACAAAAAGGCCGAAACGCCAAGGAAGATGGCAGGCAGGACAACGGTCTGAACTTTTAGCTGGTTTATCTCATCCTCCAGAAAACGGTTGGAAATCTGGTCGCTCCGCCCATAGCCCCCTGCGCCGCCATAGGGCGCCAGTATGCTGTCAACAGCTTCGATGACGCTCTTTTCATCCGCCCCGGACTGGAGCGAAAGGGCAACGCTGTTGAAGGCCCCTTCCATGCCAAAGGCCCCGGCCAGAGTTCTGCGGTTCATCCACAGGACTGTGTAACGCTGGTAGTCGGGCATTATGTCGGCAGGCCCCACCTGATAAACAAATTCCGGAGAAATACCTATGCCCGAAATGGTGAGGGCCTCCTTTCGCCCATTTATAATGCCGTCAATCCTGTCGCCGGCCTTCAGGCCGTGGGCAATGGCAAAAGGTTCGCTCACCACCACCTGGTAAGAGAGGTCCGGGTCCGGTAGGGAGCCTTCGCGCAGGTGCAAGCGGTTCAGGTCCGGCTGGCGGCCATCCGGAATGGAGAGAATAAGCCCCCTGACCGGGTCTTCAAAGCCCTCCACCGCCAGGCGCACCGGCGCCAGAACCCTGGTTTCCACAGCGTTAACGCCCGCAATCCGCCCCAGGCGCTCGGAAACAGCCTCTGGAGCGCGGGTTATCTCGCAGAAAATGTGGGCGAAATTGTGGCTCTGGTAAAAGCGGTCCCTCGATTCCCTTACAGCATTGAGATTGCCTGCAAACAGGATGAGCACCATCACGCCGGAGCCTATCACCACAGCAATGGCCGCTGTCTGGCCCTTTAGGGAAAGAATGTCCCTTATAAGTTTCCGGTTGATGGCCCTCACCAGCTTATCTCCTGGGGCGAAAGCTTTTGGGCGTTTTCAACAATTCCGGCTATTCGCCCGTCACTGATTCGGATAACCCTGTCGGCCATGCTGCTTATGGCCTCGTTGTGGGTGATGATGATAGTGGTGGTTGCAAGGTTTTTGTTGATGAAGTCAATGACCTCCAAAACCTTGACGCCTGTTTTGGAATCAAGGGCGCCTGTCGGCTCGTCGCACATGAGCACTGCCGGTCGCTTGGCTATGGCCCTGGCAATGGCCACCCTCTGCTGCTCACCGCCGGACATCTGGGAAGGGAAATGATCCATGCGATCCGCAAGCCCCACAAGGTCAAGTGCTTCTTCGGGGGTCATGGGGTTGCGGCTTATCTCGGTAACAATGGCCACATTCTCGCGGGCCGTGAGGCTGGGAATAAGGTTGTAAAACTGAAAGACAAAACCAACATGGTTTCTTCTGAAGTCGGTTAGGAGGCGGTCGCTGGCTTTGGTGAGCGTTTTTCCGCTGTAGATGACATCCCCGCTGGTGGCAAAGTCCAGCCCGCCCAGGATGTTTATGAGGGTGGATTTGCCGGACCCGGAAGCCCCCAGAAGAACCACCATCTCTCCGGCAAACAGCTCCATATCCACGCCCCGCAGGGCCGAAATGGTGACTTCGCCCATTATATAGGTCTTTTTAAGACCCCTTATGGTAAAAACCGGCTGCAACGAATCGGGTTTTGTTTCCATAAAAACTTACCCCGGCAAATAGTTGTAACCCTTACCTTGAAGGGTAACATCAACCGGAAACAAAAAACAATGCTTACAAAGCAGCTCAAAACTGGTGGATAAAAGGTAGCGGTCTTGTTATAAAAAGCATATTTTGAAGGTGCAGATTCTTGAGGCAGGCCAAAAGCAATATGCTTGGGGTTTTGGGCCAGGCCCAAAGTCCCCATCCGGCAAAAGCCTTGACCTGTTTGAAATGCAGCGGAAAACAAAATATCGGCCCTTAAATGAAAAGCAGCCTCATCAACTTTGATTCAAAGCAGATTCTTCTTGTGAGCGAGGCCCTTGCCGTTGCCGAGGAGCTTGTGGCCCAGGCTTACAAGCTTTCCGCCGGGCGCTGGGGCCGCTATCACTATGACCTGAAAACCCTGTCCCAGCTTGTGCCCCAGGAGATAAGCCACCAGCACTTTGCGCAGATATTCCGCTACCAGGGCCGGAAAAGCGGCGCATCCTTGACCTCGGACACCTTTGATTTCTACAAGATATGCCTCATGGATCATGTCATTCTTGACGCCCTTGACCGCAACAGCACCCTTTCCCTTTTCCCGGCAGCCCTTTACATAACTTGCCACGAGCTTGTTCACATTGTGCGCTTTGGCCGCTTTCTCCAGGCCTTTGAAACCTCACAGCAGGCCAGAAACCAGGAGGAGGCCCTTGTGCACGCCAAAACCAGCGAAATACTGGCCCCTGCAAACATAAAGGGCCTTGCCCCGGTTATGGACTTTT
>JASEHB010000360.1:2732-3690 GCA_030018745.1 Desulfatibacillaceae bacterium
GAATAGCCAGTAAGCCAAAATATTGGCTGAACCAAAGCGCTATGTGCATGTTTGACATCCTGTTGGTTAAAGGGTTATATTTTCGCTGTTGGCCGTTTCCTGGGCCACAGCCCCTACAGGTTACGCGCCGCCGCCCGCCCCGCTATGGGGGGCGAGGTCCTCTCTTTTCCAGACCAACTTTCCCTGCCTTTGCTTGTTCAGAAGTCGTAGGTTGGGCTAGCAAATCCGGCCCAAAAGATTTCCGGAAACCTCTGGCCCTTTTGCGGATTTGCGTAGCCCAACAATAGGGCTTTTTCCATTTTTCCCTGTTTTTGCTGCCATCCGGTGCCTGGTTTTGTTGGGCTACGAAAGCCCGGAAAATTTTTTGTGCAAAAAAACAGCCTTTAAAGGCCGGGCTTTCTAGCCCAACCTACTTGTTATGCGACTTTTGCTTGCAGGGCTTTTCCGGAGCGAAGGTGCTTTTCTTTTCACGCAACGGCGTACAGGGCGGGTCCAGGGTTTTGTTTCTCCCTTCAACCACCAGCGCCCCTGGCGGTTCCAGGCGAGGCGGATGCAAGGCGCGCGAGTTTTGAAGCGAGGGAGTGTACTTTTAGTACATGACCAAGCTTCAAAAGGAAGCGCAACGCAGCAGCCGTCCGCATGGGAGCGCCAGGCAAGGCGCACGAACGAAAAGCGATGGAGTGTACTTTTAGTACATGACCGAAATTGCGAGCGAAGCGCAACACAGCCATCACCAAGGCCCTGGCAGCCCCAGGGAGACGAGAGCAAGGCTTGCGAGACGGGCAAGGAGGGCGCCGTTTTGTTGGGCTACGCTAAAGCTAGCCCAACCTACGGATTTTGCCTCTTTTTACCCTTCAACCACCAGCGTACAGGGCGGTTCCAGGGAGAGGAGAGCGAAGCGCAACGCAGCCATCACCAAGGCCCTGGCAGCCCCAGGGAGACGCTGGCAAGGCGCGCG
>JASEHB010000361.1 GCA_030018745.1 Desulfatibacillaceae bacterium
CTGGCACACGGGCCTTGTGTGCCAGTCGTTTGCAATTATGACATCCGGCTCAAAATCAAAGGCCCTTGCAAGGGCGGGTATGCTTTTTGAAAAAAGGATAAAGCGCAGGGGGTTGTCGCCAAAAACACCAGACTGGTCTGCATATATGCCCTGCCTGTCAAAAAGGGGGTCATGGCGCACAAGCCAGGCCGGAATGCCTTGGTCAAGCCGGGTTTGCAGAAAATCCACAGCCATTTTTCCGCGGCCCATGTCAATGGGAATGCCCGTGGCCTTCTGCGTTAATCCATCGGTATTTTTAAGGATATTTCCATAGGCTGGCAGGGCCGCTTTTACGCTGTGGCCAAGCCCGGCAAGTGCCCTGGCAAGGCCGAAAACCGCATCTCCAAGCCCGCCCACCTTGGCGATGGGAGCGGCCTCGGCAGATGCAATGAGGATTTTAAAGGCCTTGGGCATGGAGGATATGCTCCAATCCGGCAGGTTTGGGGGCAAGCGCTTGCGGGGCTGCTGCGGGTCAGTTGCTTGCTGCAAGCGCCAGGCGCTTTTCCAGAATGTCGCGGTAGTCCATCACCCGCTGAACATAGAGAACCGGCTCGGTGCCCCGCGCATAGCCGTGGGGAAGGTCCTTGTAATAATCCGGCTGCGATAAAAGGGGCAGAACCTCGCGGATGCAGTCCCAGGAATCAGGGTTTCTGCCAAGCTCGCGGGCAAGCCTTCTGGCGTCCCAGACATGGCCCATGCCCACATTGTAGGCAGCCAGGGCAAAGCGGATGCGCTCCTGGGGCCTTTCCACGGTTGACGGAATTCTTTCAAGCAGCTCCACAAAATAGCGCGCCCCGCCTTCAATGCTCTGCTCCGGGTCAAGGCGGTCCACAATTCCCAGGTGCGTTGCCGTATCTTCGGTGAGCATCATCACACCACGCACGCCTGTGGGCGACTCGGCTGAAGTATCCCAATGGGATTCCTGGTAGGCCATTGCCGCCAACAGCTTCCAGTCCAGGTCATGATTTCTGGCGGCCGTCTCAAAGTGCTGCCTGTAAAGGGGCAGGCGGTTTCTTATGCGGCGGTGAAAGGTGGCAATGTCAACATAGTCAAAAACCTGGGCATGGCCGTAATACTTCTCCTTCAGGGAGGCAAGCTCTCCTTTGGCCTCGAAACCGGCAAACCAGGCGTGCAGTGCGCTCATAAGTTCGTCATCACCCTGGCGCACAACCCAGGCAAGCTGCTTGCTTGCAGAAAGGGGAAAGGCCACAAGAAGCTCCGGGTAATAGCGCCGGTTGATGGCGACAATGTTGGAATCCGCCACAGTTGCATGGATTTCCCTGCGCCAGACCTTTTCCATGAGCTGCTCCACGCTCATGTCATAGGCAGTCTCCCAGGAAAGTTCGGGAAACTCATCGCTGATGGCCATAAGGCGCTCGTGATGAACCGAGTCGCCAAGCACCATTATGTTCATTCCCACAAGGTCTTCAACGGTTCTGGGAAACTGGTGGTTGCGCCTGGCCACAACCTGCTGCTGGACGGAAAGGTATCCCGGCCCGAAGCTGTATATCCCCTCCCGCTGTGCGGTGCGTACGATTCCGGCTGCTGCAATATCGCCCTGGCCCTGGCGCATGGCCATGAGAATGGCCGGAACGCTGTCAAGAATCCTTATTTCAATGGGAACACCCAGATATTGGGCAAAGGCCCTGGCCATTTCATACTCAAAGCCCTGGGGGCCGAAACGGCCTTCATAATAGGTGGTGGGGGCGTTTCTTGTAAGGACTGTTAGCTTGCCGCGCTTTACAAAGGATGGAACCGGCTCATCGAAAAAGCTTATCTCTTGAGGCCTGGAGGCGGAAAACAGGCCGCCCTTTTCGTAAAAAGCCACTATCGCCAGAGCTGCAACCAGAATGGCCGCAACAAGGGGAACAAATCGCCTTAACTTATTTTTGTCCGATAAATCCATGCACACCGGGTTAAAAAGTTTTTGCCCTTGCCGCCCAAAGCTGCCGTGCGACAATTTTATTGCCTCAAGTATAAGCCATTGCATCGCTGTATGCAAATCCGGCTGCAAAGCAGCAATTTTTCGGGCGGGAAAAGGCGCAAAAACCCAAGGCCAACCTGAAGCCGCAGCGCAGCCGGTGTGCGAATAGGGCGCGCCCGCAGAAATTTTATATGGTCTTCAACGGCGAAATTTTTCATGAATTATTCAGGCTAAAGCATACGGACTGTGAGATTGGGGTCAATATCAACAAGCGCGCCCTTGCAGCCGTGGCCAAGCGCGCAGTTGACCACAAGGGTTTTGCCCATAAAGGCGGTTCCGGTGTTTTCGTGGATGTGCCCGCACAGCACAAGCAGGGGCTGATTCTTTTTCACAAGCTCTGCCAGTGCGCCGCAGCCTGCTGAAAAGCGGCCCAGCACCCTGTCGCGGCTTCCCCGCGGGGGCGGGTGGGCCACAAGAATTGTATCAGGCCCCACCATGTTTTCAAGGGCGCGAAAAAGCTCTTTCTGCCCCAATGCAATGCGGCTTGCAAAGGGCAGGGCCAGCGTGCCGGAAAC
This sequence comes from Desulfatibacillaceae bacterium, assembly GCA_030018745.1. Lineage (GTDB taxonomy): Bacteria > Desulfobacterota > Desulfobacteria > Desulfobacterales > Desulfatibacillaceae > JAGVAW01. Next base: position 2,539 of record JASEHB010000361.1, read on the forward strand.
CCCCACAAGCTTTGCCCTGCCAAACTCTATTGATGAAAGGTGCAGGCTTTTTATGTTGCTGCTGCGGTGGATGATTCTTTCCATGTCCTTTGAGTCGGAATTGCCCCTGACCGCAAAAACCGGAATCGGCAAGGCACAAAGCCTGCCGATGACGCTTTTTTTGCCCCAGGGCGAGCGGCCTGCCATGTCGCCCGCCACCACCAGGGCATCGGGCCTGTGCTCCATTATGACAGATCTTATGGTATCAAAGGCCCTGTTGCCTGCGTGAATATCGGCAACTGCATACAGCCGGGTCATGGATCTCTCCTTATTATAAACGCGCCATTTTCCTGCTTTTGGCTTTCCGTTTTTCCTTGCCGCCCTTGCCGCCCTTTGCCTGGGTTTTGTTGGGCTAGAGCGGAATCGTAGGTTGGGTGGTTCCTGCGCGTAGCGCAGGGTTCACCCAACATTTTGCTTTGTTCTTCATTCCCCGTAATCATCCGTGTCGTCTTCCATTTCCATCAAGCCTCCTTTGGCCCAGGACGGATGAACCTTTCCCTCCTTCACGAACTTGTGGAACGATGAATGGGGCCATTCCACCGGGGCTTTGGCAACCCCGTGCTTCACGGGATTATAATGGATGTACTCCACGCACCTGATAAAATCTGCTTCATCACGCACCTGGTGCTCCCAATACCGCCTCTGCCAAACCTGCCATTCGCTCTTGAGCGCCCTTGAAGGGTCTTGGCTCACAGAGGCTCTTTCCCTAAAGCTGTTGGTAAACCTGGCTTTGATAAGTCGCCATCGGGTGGAAAAGTCCAGGTCACCTTCCGGCAGGGTCCAGATGAAATGCATGTGGTCCGGCATTATCACCCAGGCGTCTACCTCAAACGGCCTATCGGCCATAGTCCGGGCAAAGGCCTCGCGCAGGATGGACAGGGGCAGGGCGGCGGCCAGGAACTTCCGCCGGGCAAAGGTGACCACAGTGAAGAAGTAGGTTCCGCCTTTTGCACGGGCGCGGCGATAACGCATGATGGTTTACAGGTGTTGCTGGTTGTCAATTCAATAAATTGTTGGGTGAACCCGCGCTAAAGCGCGGAACCACCCAACCTACAAGGCTTTTCCCTTCAACCAACGGCGTACAGGGCGGTTCCAGGGAAA
>JASEHB010000362.1 GCA_030018745.1 Desulfatibacillaceae bacterium
GGCCGCCCCTCACCGCCTGGGGCCGCCCCTACACTAGACTAGCTTTGAGGAATTCGCGATTAAGCCTCGCTATATTGATGATGGAAATCTCCTTGGGGCATTCGGCCTCGCATTCCCGCTCATTGCCGCAGTTGCCAAACCCGCAGGCGTCCATTTCCCGCACCATTGCCAGCGCGCGTTTGGCTGCTTCGGGCCTGCCCTGGGGCAGAAGGGCCAGATGCGAGATTTTGGCGCTCACAAAGAGCATGGCGCTGGCATTGGGGCAGGCTGCAACGCAGGCCCCGCAGCCTATGCACTGGGCTGCGTCCATTGCCTTTTCAGCATCATCGGCAGGCACGGGCAGGCAGTTGGCGTCCTGTGCGCCGCCCGTGCTGACAGAGATGTAGCCTCCGGCTGCCATTATTCTGTCCAGGGCGCTGCGATCCACCACAAGGTCTTTAATCACCTTGAAGGCCCTTGCCCGCCAGGGTTCTATGACCACCGTGTCGCCATCGGCAAAGTGGCGCATATGAAGCTGGCAAAGGGTTGTGCCTTTTTCGTGGCCGTGCGCCCTGCCGTTTACCATTGCGCCGCACGCCCCGCATATTCCCTCGCGGCAGTCGTGGTCAAAGGCTATGGGTTCGCCGCCATTCAAGGAGATTTTTTCGTTGACCGTGTCGAGCATCTCCAGAAAGGAGCAATCCGTGTCAATATCTCTGGCTTCAAAGGTTTCAAAGCTGCCCTTGGGGCTTTGCTTGCCCTGACGCCATACCAGTAGAGTGAGGTTTATGGTCCGGCTCACTTGTAGCTCCTTTGGGTAAGTTTGACATTTTCAAAGGTAAGCGGCTCGATATGGCGCTCTTCAGGGGCGTTTTGGCCCTTGTATTCCCAGGCAGCCACATGGCAGAAGTTTTCATCGTCCCTCAAGGCCTCGTTTTCCGGGGTCTGAAAGGCCTCGTTGAAGTGGCCGCCGCAGGACTCGCGCCGGGCAAGTGCGTCATCAACCATGAGTTCTGCAAATTCCAGAAAATCGGCCACGCGCCCGGCTTTTTCAAGGGATACATTCAGATCAAGGCCTTCTCCGGGCACCCGAACGCTTTCCCAGAATTCCGCCCTTATCTGGGGTATGCGCGCCTTGGCTTGGGCAAGGCCCTCATCGGTGCGGCCCATGCCGCAGTTGTCCCACAGAAGCCTGCCAAGCTGGCGGTGAAAATCATCCACAGTGCGCTTGCCCCTTATGGAGAGCAGGCGATTTGTCTGCTCCTGGGCCTGCTTTGCAGCATCCGCAAAGGCCTGATGCCCTGTGGAGACTTCGCCCAAACCGCCCTGGCCAAGGTAGCCGCCAATGGTGTAGGGAAGCACAAAGTAGCCGTCTGCAAGCCCCTGCATGAGCGCCGAGGCTCCCAGGCGGTTTGCGCCGTGATCCGAAAAATTGGCTTCTCCGATGACAAAAAGCCCGTCCACCGTGCTCATGAGGTTGTAATCCACCCAAAGGCCGCCCATTGTGTAGTGGATGGCCGGGTAAATCATCATGGGGGTCTGGTAGGGGTCCTGGGCTGTGATTTTCTCGTACATGGCAAAGAGGTTGCCGTATTTTTTGGCGATTGTGTCCTTGCCGTCCCTTTTTATGGCGTCTGCAAAATCCAGGTAAACAGCAAGCCCGGTTGCGCCCACGCCCCGGCCCTCATCGCACACGGCCTTGGCATTGCGCGAGGCCACATCGCGGGGTACAAGGTTGCCAAAGGAGGGGTACTTGCGCTCCAGGTAGTAGTCCCTTTCGCTTTCGGGAATATCGCTTGGGGGCCGCTTGTCTCCCTTGTTTTTGGGAACCCAGACCCTGCCGTCATTTCGCAGGCTCTCGCTCATCAGGGTCAGCTTGCTCTGGTAGTCCCCATGCACGGGTATGCAGGTGGGGTGAATCTGGGTGAAGCAGGGATTTGCAAAAAAGGCGCCTTTTTTGTGGCAGCGCCATGCTGCGGTGACATTGCTGGCCATGGCGTTTGTGGAAAGGTAAAAGACATTTCCATATCCGCCCGTGGCAAGCACAACCGCGTGGGCCTCGTGGCTTTCAATTTCGCCGGTGATAAGATTTCTTGCAACAATACCCCGCGCTTTGCCATCAACCATAACAAGCTCAAGCATTTCCCGGCGCGGATAAAGGGTGACCTTTTTTGCAGCCACCTGCCGCATGAGCGCGCTGTAACAGCCTAAAAGAAGCTGCTGGCCTGTCTGCCCCCGCGCATAGAATGTGCGCGAAACCTGCGCCCCGCCAAAGGAGCGGTTTGCCAGAAGCCCGCCGTATTCCCTGGCAAAGGGAACCCCCTGGGCAACGCAGTGGTCTATGATGTTGTTGCTCACCTGGGCAAGGCGATAGACATTGCCCTCCCGCGCGCGAAAGTCTCCGCCCTTTACGGTGTCGTAGAACAGCCGCCAGATGGAGTCTCCGTCATTGGGGTAGTTCTTGGCAGCGTTTATGCCGCCCTGGGCAGCTATGCTGTGGGCGCGGCGGGGGCTGTCCTGAATGCAGAAGGTTTTAACATTGTAGCCAAGCTCTGCAAGGGAGGCCGAGGCCGAGCCGCCAGCCAGGCCTGTTCCCACAACAATTATGGTGAACTTGCGCTTGTTGGCCGGGTTTACAAGTTTAAGCTCGTTTTTGCGGCGGTCCCATTTTTCGCTTACCGGGCCGTCCGGCACATTTCCGTTAAGCTCCATGACCTACTCCTGTATTTTAAGCTGCAAGCAGAAATGCAATGGGAAGAGATCCAAAGCCAATGGCCACAGCAAGGGCAAAGGCAAGGGCCAGTTTCTCGATTCCGGGCATATATTTGGGGTGGTTTGCGCCAAGGGTCTGGGCCGCGCTCCAAAGGCCGTGGCGCACATGAAGGGCCACAACCAGCATGGAAGCCGTGTAAAAAGCCGCATAAAGGGGATTGCCGAAAACCCCGGCAACCAGGGCAAAGGTTTCCTCCGGCGCATGGGGGGTGAATGTGAAGGCCAGAAGATGCAGGCTCACAAACAATATAAGGTATATGCCCGTGTAAGGCATGGTGGCGGAAGACCATGTGCGGCCCCCTGCATTGCGCTTAATCTTGTAGTGCACGGGCCGGGCCATGAAGTTCTGTGCAAAAAGCAAAAGCCCTGTTGTTATGTGGATGGCCGCCAGCACAAGCAGGCCGATTTCAGCAAGCTTTATGAGGGCCTCCATCTGGTGCAGGCCCACAGCATAGGCTGTGAAGGCCTCCCTGCCCAGAAAAACTGTTAGGTTGCCTGCCAGATGCCCGGCCAGAAAGCCCATAAATCCAAGCCCCGTAAGGGCCATGAGCGTTTTTTTGCCGATTGACGAAGTAACTGTCCTTACAACCCATTCCATGTCGCACTCCAAAAAAAGATTATAGAAGGCCTGTTGCGTGGGCAGGCCCTGAAAATCCGCGCACCCCTTTGAAGGCAGCAGGCGGACAAAAAAACCAGCCATAAAAACCGGCATAAGAATTTGTTTTATAGAAGAAAAATTTAAAGCCGCTCAACCAGGGGCTTTTTGGTATGCCGTTTGCCCAAAAAAGCCCCTGTAAATTGACTGGAAAATTTAGACCCAAGGCCCAGCACTGTCAACCTTTTTGGTGTGGAGGGGCGGTTCCAGGGAAACGATGGCGGCGTTGCACTTCGCC
>JASEHB010000363.1 GCA_030018745.1 Desulfatibacillaceae bacterium
CCCGAATTCTACAAGACCTACGGAGATGACTTCTGGAGCATGGAATTCCACGAATTCCGCACCAAGATTGATGCAGAAGACAACGCCATTGGCTGCACCCTGTGCCATGACCCGACAGATATGTCCCTGCGCATAACCAGCGTGCCGTTAAATGAGGCCCTTTTGAGCATGGGCATAAAATGGCAGGATGCCACCCGCAACGAAATGCGCGCCCTGGTATGCGCCCAGTGCCATGTGGAATACTACTTCACGGACAAGAAGTTCGGCCCTGCGGCAAAGCCGGTTTTCCCCTGGAGCAAGGGCCGTTCCCCAGAAGAGATGTATGAGTATTATAAGGATTTCGGCTCCACCACACGGGAAGGTTTTGAAGGCAACTTCATTGACTGGACACACCCTGTTTCCGATACCCCCATGCTCAAGGCCCAGCACCCGGAATATGAGATCTGGCATGACGGCCCCCACGGCGCAGCAGGGGTTTCCTGTGCAGACTGCCATATGCCGTATATAAGGGTGGACGGGAAAAAGAAAATCTCCTCACATCACTGGACAAGCCCCTTGAAGAGCATTGAGCGCTCATGCCTGCAATGCCATTCAGACAAGCAGCCCCAGTATCTGCGCGAGAGGGTCATCTATTCACAGGAGCGCACCTGGGAGCAGCTTCTTGTTGCCCAGGAAAAATCCGTGCGCGCCCACGAGGCTGTGCGCCTTGCCCGTGAGCAAAAGGAAAACCGCAATCCAGATTATGATGCCCTGATGATTGAGGCAAGGGAGAACATCCGCAAGGGACAGTGGCTATGGGACATAATTTCAGCAGAAAACAGCGCGGGCTTTCACAACCCGGCCAAGGCGCTTGATACTCTTGCCAAAAGCCAGCAATGCAGCGACAAGGCGGTTTCGCTGGCCCTTGCAGCCACAAATTACCAGATCGGCCCCATGCTTGAAGGCGATATAAAAGATATCGTGCCGCCAATCATGGAGCACAGCCGCAAGCTCCAGCAGAGCCAGGAGCACCTGGATTCACATACCTGGCTTGGCTATCTGCCTCTGTTGCCAGAGGCTGAAAGGGTTTGGGACGGGCAGACCAAACTGCGCTGACAAAAAAGGGCTTCAAATCCCCTTAATGGGTGACACAAAAGCCATCTTCTGCTAAAAGAAATTTTGTTGTATGGCGAATTGCCATTTGGCCGGGTGGATGGCGGCCTTAAAGTGTTGCCCCTGCAAGGAGGATAAGATGCCGATTTTTGAATTTCGCTGCCTGAAGTGCGAGAAGTTTTTCGAGCTTTTGTGCATGAAGGATGAAGATACGCGGGAAATGGCCTGCCCCCACTGCAAGGCTGTTGACTTTGAGCGGGTGATGAGCCGCACCAACTATGCAGTCAACGGCCCTGCAAAGGGTAAGATGGCCCAGCAGACCCGCACTTGTTCATCCGGCTCATGCACCACCTGGGATATTCCCGGCTGCTCTTAAAATTGAAGCTCTGCTCATTTTTTCCACGGGCTTTTTCCCTTTTGCGCAGTTTGCACAAGGTTAAAAGCCCTTGGATTTTTTGTGGCAGAATTATTTAGCTTTGCCTAAAAAAATTTGTTGACCTAAATATTGACAAGAGTTATTTTTGTGATATTTTTAAGGCAAGCCTAACTTTTTGAGGAATAGAAGCATGGAGCTTTTGGCAAAAATAAATTCAAACAGCCACCACAGCCAGGAAGAGGGGCAGTTTGCCCGTCTTTTTGAGGAAGAGGGAATTGACCGGGTGGACGAGCGCTTGGCGGTTTTGAGGATTTTTCTTGAAACCGAGGAGCACATAACCGCCCATGAGCTTTGGGAGCTTGTTCAAAAGGCGGGCAGAAATTTTGAGCCTGAATTCGTGAGGGAGACCCTGCGCCTTATGTGCCGTTACGGCTTTGCCCAGCGCAGGGAGTTCAAAGACAGGGAAAGCGTTTACGAGCACAGGCATTTGGGCCAGCATCATGATCACATTATCTGCATAAAGTGCGGAAAAATAGAAGAATTTGTGGATGAAAAGCTGGAGCGCCATCAGGCCAGGGCTGCATATCAGCACGGTTTTTATATGCTCCAGCACCGCATGGAGATTTACGGCCTGTGTTCGGACTGCCTTTCGGACCATCAGATGGGCATATCCCTTGTGCAGGCCAAACCCGGTGAAAGCCTTGTGGTCATGGACTTTCTTGGAGGGGCTGGCGCCAGGCACCGGCTAATGACAATGGGACTTAAAATAGGTGATAAAATTGAGGTCATAACCAATGACGGCAGGGGCCAGGTAGTGCTTGCCAAGGGAAACTCCCGTTTTGCCCTGGGCCAGGGCCTTGCCGAAAAGGTTATGGTCAAGGCTCTGACTTCTGAACCGGAGGATTTTTAAAATGCAGTTGAGCGATATGAGGCAGGGTCAGAGCGGCGTTATAAGCAAGGTCGGAGGAAGCGGTATTTTTCGCAGGCGGCTCTTGGAAATGGGCTTTTTAAAAGGCAAAAGCCTTTTTGTGGAAAAATATGCCCCATTGAAAGACCCTCTTGAGGTTAATCTGGACGGCTGCCACATATCCTTGAGGGTGGAGGAGGCCAGCCATATAAGCATGGAAAACATTGCGGATGCGCTACAAAAAAATAGCCTGTCCCAATGACCGGGCAATGCTTGTTTTAAAAGGCCAAATTTTTTTTGCTTAAAGCCCGCAAGCCGCACCCTTTTCATAAGCACGGACAGGCATAATCATGACTCCAAAGACAGAGCGGTTCACAATAGCCCTTGCAGGCAATCCCAATTCGGGTAAGACCACCACCTTCAACAACCTCACCGGTACCCGCCAGAAGGTGGGCAACTGGCCGGGAGTAACTGTTGAAAAAAAACTGGGCCACATATCCCACAAAGGGCACGACCTCACCGTTGTTGACCTCCCCGGCACTTACAGCCTCACGGCCTTTTCCATTGAGGAAATTGTTGCCCGCAATTTTGTTTTAAATGAAAAGCCCGATCTTGTGGTGGATGTGATTGACGCATCCAACCTTGAGCGAAGCCTTTATCTGGCAACCCAGCTTCGGGAGCTTGATATTCCGGTTCTTTTTGTCCTCAACATGATGGATGTGGCGGCAGCCAGAGGCCAGACGGTTGACATGAAGAAGCTTGCCGAACTTCTGGATGTGCCTGTTGTAACAACTGTTGGCAACAAGAACCAGGGAACAGCGGATCTTCTTGATGCAATAATTGATGCTGCCAAAAACCGTAAGGCTGCTCCGGTTCACCGCCGGGTCAGGTACAGCCGCGACATTGAAGATGCTGTGGCCCGTGTGCGGGAGAAGCTCAATGCAGCAGCGCCGGGGGATTTCCCCTACAACCGGCGCTGGACCTCCATAAAGCTTGTGGAAGGCGATTCCGAAGTTGCCAAAACCGTGAAAAAGCTGCTCGGCGAAAAGGCAACCCCCCTTTTTGATGAGGTGCAAAAAGAGCGAAAGCACATTAGCGGCCTGTTTGATGATGAGCCGGAAATTTTGATGACCGAGCAGAGATACGGCTTTATTGCAGGCATTGTGCGCGAGGTGTTAAAGAGCGCGCCCCAGGCCAGGGTGGATATGTCCCGCTCCATAGATCTGGTTCTCACCAACCGCTATCTGGGCTTTCCCCT
>JASEHB010000364.1 GCA_030018745.1 Desulfatibacillaceae bacterium
GCCACAAGGTAATTCTCTGGGGCCGCAAATCATCCCTCACGCGTGAGGATTTGGCCCGGCAATGCCAGGTCATCATCCTTTCCATGCCTCTGGAGGCCTCTGTGGAGGAGGCTGGCCGAATCGGCCCCATGCTGGCTCCGGATCAGGCTCTCATGGACCTTTGCTCGCTCAAGGTCCCCATTGCCCTTGCAATGGAAAAGGGCACAGCCGCCCAGGTGGTGGCCACCCACCCCCTTTTCGGGCCGGACGCCCTTTCTTTAAAAGGCCAGAATGTGATTGTGTGCCCAATGAGGGGCCGCTCCTGGTGCAACTGGCTCACAAGGCTGCTTGAAAGCCAGGGCGCGCTTGTAACGCTGTGTACGCCTGCCTTTCACGATCAGAACATGGCCATTGTCCAGGGTCTTACGCACTTTGTCACCATTGTTCTTGGCCAGACCCTAAAGGACATGAATCTTTCCCCGGATGATCTGCTTCCCTTTGCAACCCCCATATTCCGGTTGAAGCTAAACCTTGTGGGCAGGCTCCTTGCCCAGGACCCGGAGCTGTTCACAAAGCTCATATCGGCCAATCCCACGGTTGTTGAGGTGCTGCAAAGGTTTCTTGCCACCGCAAAAAACACGGGGGAAATATTTTGCGGCGACAAGCCCCAACAGGGTGTAGCCCTGCTTGACGCCCTTGCCCAAAACCTTGGGGACTTTCCGGCCCAGGCAAAGCAGGAATCTGACGCCTGCCTTGCTGTTGTTTCGCAACAGGCCAAAAAGAGCAGGGGGGCTTGACGGATCCATAAAATATGGGAGACTTTACTGATATTGTTAAGCTGATTTTCCATTCTCCCGTTTTATGGAGGCAAAAATAATGCGACTCTGCGTGCTCAATGGCAGCCCCAAGGGCCGGATGTCTGTAACCATGCAGTATGTCAGGTACCTGGAAATAGCCTTTCCATCTGTTGAATTTGAAATTCTTGACATTGCCGCACACATTGCCCGCATTGAGCGAAACGCCGATAAGTTTTTCCAGGTGATTGATTCTGTTGGCCGGGCCGATGCCGTGCTGTTTGCATTTCCAGTGTATTTTTTCCTTGTGCCAAGCCAGTACAAGCGCTTCATCGAGCTTGTTTTTGAGAAAAATGCCACAGATGCTTTTTCCGGCAAGCCTTCAGCCTCCCTTTCCACCTCGGTTCACATTGTGGATCACACGGCCCACAATTACATTTCCGGTATTGCCCAGGATTTTGGCACAAGGTTTTTCGGGGCCTATTCTGCTGACATGGAAGACCTTTTAAAAAAGGCCGAGCGTAAGAACCTTGAGGCCTTTTTCGGCGCATTTGTTAAAGCTGTGCAAAACAGCGAGCCTTCTCCGACTCTGCATTTGCCTTTAAAAGCCGCAAAACGGGTTTACAAGCCTGGCGCTGTCAAACAGAAGGTTGGCCTGGCGCAAAAAAAGCTTCTTCTTTTGGCGGACAGGCGTGAAGAGGACAGCAACCTGGATAAAATGATTACCCGCTTTGCAAGCTGCATTGAAGGGGATATCGAGATTGCCTACATTGAAGAAATAGGCGTCAAGACAGGCTGCTCCGGGTGCATTGGCTGCCATTACGACAACCGCTGCCGCTTTGATTCTTCAGACGGCTTTAGGGCCTTTTACGAAAACAAGGTAAAAAAGGCAGATATTCTGGTTTACTGCGGAGCCATGCACGACCGCTATCTTTCGTCCCTGTGGAAGCGCTTCATTGACCGATCGTTTTACAACGGCCATGTGCCAACCCTCATGGGCAAGCAGGTGGGCTGGATAATTTCCGGCCCCCTTTCTTTGGAGCAGAACCTTGTGCAGCTTTTAAACGCCTACACAAGGCTTATGGATGCAAACCCGGTGATGCTTGTGAGCGATGAGTATAAAAGCAGCGAAATTGACGCCCTGTTGGAAACCCTTGCCAGCCGCCTTGTTGTTTTTGCAGAAAGCAGCTTTGTAAGCCCGCCGGACTTTATTCCCACAGGGGTTATGAACACCTTCCGCAATGAAATTGCAGGAAGGCTCAATTTTGTTTTCCGTGCGGATCACCGCACCTACAAAAAGCGCGGTTACTACAAAATTCCCCAAAAGGGTTTAAGAAGCCGCCTTTTAAGCCTCTCCATAGGACCAATGCTTCTTGTGCCTGCCTTTCGCAAGCAGTTTTCAAAACGCATCCCGCGGGAAATGGTTCGGCCCTATGAGCCTGTGCTTGCCCTGGAAAAATTCAAGCGCCGCTGATTACGCCAAGGGAAATTGAATAAAAAGCTTGCCATAAAAAACGGGGAGGGGCCTGTTTAACAGCCTCTCCCCGCAAATTTTTTAAAAGGGCAAAAAAAAATCAGGCCACTTCAAAAAAGGCCTGTTTTTTGGCCTTGCACACAGGGCAGGTGTTCGGGGCTTCATCCTCGCAGGTGTAGCCGCACACGGAGCACACAAAGTAGGTGTCAACGCCGGTGTCGCTTCCTGCCTCAAGGCCTTCAAGGGCCTTCTGGTACAGGCCGGCGTGAATCTTTTCCACTTCGTTGGCAACAGTGAAGCTGCGCTCTGCGGCCTTGTCGCCCTCGGCCTGGGCATGGGCAATCATTTCCGGGTACATGTTTTTAAACTCGTGGATTTCACCTGCCACAGCCTCTTTAAGGTTTTCGGTAGTTGAGTTGATGCCCTTCATGGCCTTGAGGTGGTTGTGGGCATGAACGGTTTCTGCCTCCGCAGCAGCACGAAAAAGCTTTGCAATGCCTGCAAACCCATCTTTTTCCGCCTGCTTTGCAAAGGCAAGGTATTTGCGGTTTGCCTGGGACTCCCCGGCAAACGCGGCCTTGAGGTCTTCAAGAGTCTTTCCCATGATGAAACCTTTCTATTAAGTGTAATGGCAAGATTTGCCCTGCTCATTTTGTTGAAGCAGGGATATGGATATGCTGTAATTTATCAAAAATAATTCCTATTATCGGACTGTCAAGGCGTAAAAAACGGACAGCAAAATTTTTCTGCCCAAATTCAAGCCCCCCATTATTTGTTGTCAGGGGGAATTCTTTTGCAGTCAGCGTGTAAAATCCGCCAAAGGCCATTTTCATCCCGTATTTCCACAAAGCCCCCATCCCCCTTGGCCCACGAGGTAATAGGCCCGTCATCAGTGTAGCGCGCGCCGGATGCGGAAAGCACCTGGGGCAGGGTGAAGGCGGATCCATCCGGCAGGGTTATTTTCACAAAGTTCAGGCTCTTGTCATCAAGATGGAAATAGCGCACCTCAATAACAGCATCATCCTGGCACAGGTAGGTAACAAGCTGCCCGCCTTTTACCGCCAGACCTGTTTGGAGTGCACTGCAGGCAGTTAAAAAAACTGTCGCCATGATGCAGATGCAGGCAAGGGCAAAGGCGTGGTTGAGTACAGACTTTTTCGGGGATGGTCCATTTTTGTCTTTGCCGATGTCTTTTTTCATAAGTCCCAGCCCCGCACCTTAACCGCCCTTTCAAAATACCAGAGGTTTGATTCCTCCCTCAACCAGGGCTTTAGGCTTGTGTAAAAATGATTGCCTGTGATGGCCGGGTCTTCATAGGCCTTGTCTGATCCCACAAAAAAATCCCAGGCAATTATGCTCATGAGCAGGCTTTCCCAGGGCT